>CAZLRM010000151.1:0-4515 GCA_964561895.1 uncultured Christensenellaceae bacterium
TTCACGCAATGCGGTGCGCTGCCAAAGCATGCAAGCAAGTGCACAAATGGCGCAGTTTTAGATTGCGCGGACGCAGAGATGTTGTTATAATACAATTCATAGTTATTCATGTCGCGGGTGCATGCATTGCCGCAGCGCCACGCGGATTGTATGAATGGCTAAATATTTCGAAGTCGGATATCCTTTTTATTTATGAAGGAACCCGAACGGAGGGAAAAATGAAGAACGAAAAGACCCGTAAACTTACGGTCACAGCCCTGTTGACTGCGATTACCTTTCTTATCGGCTTGACGCCCATTGGGTATATCACGCTGCCGATGCTGAGCATGACGCTGCTTTGTATACCGGTAATCATCGGCACGGTTGTCGAAGGCATCGGCACGGGGCTCTGGATCAGCGTGGCGTTTGGTGTCACCAGTTTGCTGAAGGCGATCGGTTTTACGATGGTTCCGGATGCGTTTGGAACCTTTCTGCTCAGCGTCAGCGTGGCAAAGACTGTGATCTGTATTTTTGTACCGCGGTTGCTGATCCCTGTAACCACATGGCTGGCGTGGCGTGCGATTAGCGGCGAATCACGCATTAGGCAGCGCGTCGGCGCGGGCGTAGCCGCGTTCGTGGGATCGCTTACCAATACGGTGTTGTTTCTGGGCGGCATGTATTTGCTGTTCCTGCCCGAGATCGGCAAAGTGGCTGAATTTGCAGGGCAGACGCCGGATACGTTGCTGGCGTTTATCGCAGGCATCGGCGCGATAAACGGGCTGCCCGAGGCGGCGGTAGCGGTGCTGTTGTGCGTACCGATTATATGGGCGCTGCAGAGGTTTAGGAAAAAGGATCAAAAGCAGAAAACTGCGGAGAATTAAATGGTATTTGTACTGGATGTGGGAAACAGCAATATCAAATGCGGACTGTTTGAAGGCGAGAAGCTCGTTAGCTCGTGGCGTATGACCACGGACTCGGAGCGCACCGCGGACGAATACGGCATCAGCATACTGTCGTTTTTCAGACATATCGGACGTGATGCGGGCGAGGTGGAGGGTATTATCATCGCGTCCGTGATACCGTCGATCAACTATACGCTGCAGCATATGTGTTCCATCTACTTCGCCAAAAAGGCGATGATTGTGGGGCCGGGCATTAAAACAGGGATCAACATACTCTATGACAACCCGCGCGAGCTCGGCGCAGACCGTATTGTGAGCGCGATTGCGGCGCATGTGCTGTATGGCGGGCCGTGCATCGTAGTCGATTTTGGTACGGCCACGACGTTTGGCGCGATATCGGAAAACGGCGATTTTTTAGGCGGCGCAATCTGCCCCGGCCTTAAGATTTCCGCCGAAGCGCTGACGAGCAGCGCCGCGCGGCTGCCGCGCGTGGAACTCGTATGCCCCGAAACTGCGATTGCGAAAAACACCGTCGCGGGCATGCAGGCGGGCATCATCTTAGGTTATGTCGGCCAGGTGGATTTCATCATCCGCCGCATGAAACAGGAGATGGACGGATGCCCCAAGGTGGTTGCCACCGGGGGTATGGCTACGCTCATCTCACAGGAGTCGGGCGAAATTGGCATGGTCAACAGCCTGCTCACGCTGACGGGTTTGAATATACTCTATCGCCGAAACGCCAAAAAGACGAATTGAGGTCATTGCATATGAAGGAAACAGGCATCGCGTTGGTAGGGCTGGGGACAGTCGGTTCGGGCGTTTTCAAGACAATCGCGCAGCAGAAGGAAAGCATCATGCACAAGGAGGGGCTGACGCTCAGCCTCAAAAAGGTGCTGGCGCTGCAGTACGCCATCGATATTCCCGAAGAGCTCAAAGCGAAGGATTATTACCGCGACATCGTGGAAAACAAGGAGATCGATATCGTGGTCGAGCTCATGGGCGGAGTTTCCCCCGCCAAGGAGTTTATACTTGCGGCGCTGGGTGCGGGTAAGATCGTGGTCACCGCCAACAAAGAGCTGCTCGCGCAGCACTGGCCGGAGCTTAACGCGGCAGCCGCTAAAAGCGGTGCGGGGCTTTATTTTGAGGCGAGTGTGGGCGGCGGCATACCGATACTGCGCACGATATGGGACAGCCTACAGGCCAACGAGATCGTTTCCGTGATGGGTATCATCAACGGTACGACGAACTACATTTTAACGCGCATGGAGGAAGAGGGGCTAAGCTTTAACGAAGCCCTTAAGGAAGCGCAGCGGCTCGGCTTTGCGGAAGCCAACCCGAAGAACGACGTGGAAGGCTTCGACGCGATGTATAAGCTGTCGATACTGTCTTCGATGTGTTTTCACGCGCGCGTGCCGGTGGAATATATCTACCGCGAGGGCATCACGAACATCACGCCGGAAGACATTGCGATGGGCAGAGAGCTGGGGTATAGGGTCAAGCTGCTCGCGATCGGCAAGAAGCGCGGTACGAATTTAGAGGTGCGCGTACATCCCACGATGATCCCTGTGGCGCATCCCTTGGCTTCGGTGCGCGGTTCGTTCAATGCGATATTCTTAAACGGTAACATTGTGGGCGACCTGATGCTGTACGGCAAGGGCGCGGGCGACATGCCCACCGCCAGCGCAGTCGTTTCGGACATCGTATATGCGGCGGGGCAGGAGCGCCATCACTACACCACGTTCTACAACGAGGCGAAGGTATCCTCCGAGCTGACATTTGACGATAATTGGGAGTGCGCGTTTTTCCTGCGCGTCACCGTGCTGGATCAGCCCGGGGTGCTCGCCAAAATCGCGAGCGTATTCGGCCACTACGGTGTGAGCTTATCTTCGGTGATGCAGCGCGGCAAATCGGAGGAGAGCGTGCCGCTCATATTTATTACGCACAAGGCGAAGGAGCTTTCAATGAAACGCGCGCTTGACGACATCCGCTACCTGCCGGAGGTCATCAACGTCGAAAATATTATTCGTGTAGAAGGGTAAGGAGGTTTCAAAAATGGTCATACGAAACGAAGAGATGAAAAACGAGATCCGTGAAACGATGAAAGGCGGCCCGGGTACGGTGGCGATCCACCATCTCGCGGCGCGCGAAGCGCTGCCGTCTAAAGCCAGGCTATTCTCCGTCATCACGCTGCAAAAAGACTGCGGCATCGGCAAGCACGAGCACAGTGGCGAGACGGAGATGTACTACGTGCTGCAGGGCGAGGGCGTGCTGGATGACAACGGCGAGAAAAAGCCTTTCCGCAAGGGCGACTGCAACGTGTGCGGCGGCGGCGCGACCCACGGCGTTACCAACTTAAAGGACGAGCCGCTCGTGTTCGTCGCGGTAATCGTACTGGAATAAAGCGAAGACGCATTAAGCTTCTCCTGCGGGGGAAGCTTTTTTGTTGCGGCAGTAATCCTAACAGGTTTTAAAGCCATTCAAGGTTATCCGGGTTACCTTCGTCGGTGATATACGCAATGTTCTCATAGCAGTTTCTGACCGCAGTTTCACGTATGGTTTTAAGCATTAAGGGATTTTTAACATATACAAAGATGTATGAGTTATCATCGATTAAGAGCAGGATTTCACATTTGCTGTTTTGAAAGTCCTCGTAGGGCTGGCACCTCGAATTTAATTCCACGGATCATTGTTTAACCTCAAACAGACGTATTTTACTTTTTTTCTTCCCTTAGGCATTTTTGCAGCGCAGCGTCTGTTTTCTCCTTAACCTCTTCCAGCAGCGCCCGCGCCTCTTCCATCGGCAGAGAGCGGTAGTCCCCCTGTGCGGCGTGCCACAGCCGAAGGCGCAGCTTGCGCAGCGCTTTCACGGCTTCGTCGCAATCGGCTTCCAGCGCCGCGTAAGTTTTCTTTTCGCGCGCGGTGACGGCAGGTTTTCTTTCAAACCGCATGCCTTCGGTAAGCTGCGCGATGCGCTCCTCTTCCGTCATATATCCACCACGTCGCCGACATAGAGCCTCAGCGCTGGCGAGAGCAACTCCAGCTTTTCCATTGGTTCGCGCCCGGTGCAAAAGCCCGTGTATATCCTTTTAATGCGGTGTTCATACAGATAATTGGCGATCGCGCGAATCTCGGCAGAGGACTCCTGCCGGTATCTCATACCGAAACGCCGTGCGCCGTCCAGATGGAAGCCGCCCACGATACCCGATATCCTGCCGAATTTATCCTCTGCGCACTGCAGTATATTGATGACGCCGTTGTGCGAGCAGCCGGTGAGTACGGCGGTGCCTGTGCCCGTGCGCACCGCAAGATAAAGCTCGTGCGCAAGGGTATCGCGCACGAACTCGTCGCCGCGCCGTTCATACAACAGCGATGTGAATGCAGGGGGCTTGCGATGGTTGCGGATATCGGCAGCTGTGATGCCGTCGAAAATCTCGGTATCGTCGTCGATGAGGCGGATACGGTCGCCGTATTTGTGGAAAAGCTCCGGGTCGATGCCGCACTGTTCCATGCGAAACGGCTTGCGGATATAGAAATCGCTGCGCGTTTCACTCTTCATGTACACCGTCGCGTGGCTGTTGATCTCAAGGAAATTGGGCAGGCCGCCCGCATGGTGCGCATGCGCGTGCGATATGAT
>CAZLRM010000152.1:0-4493 GCA_964561895.1 uncultured Christensenellaceae bacterium
AGGCGTTTGCCGCCGTCAAACTGCTGCAGGGATTTCCCGAAACCGTGCGGCGCGCATGCGATAAGAACGAGCCGTACCTCATCACGCGGCACATCATCGAGCTTGCTAAAGCGTTCAACCGCTTCTACTATGAGCACCGCGTCATCGATGAGGACGCAGCTAAAACCGCCGCGCGGCTTTATCTCGCGCAATGCGTTAAGCAGGTAATCAAGCAAGGGTTGTGGCTTATCGGTGTGGACGCGCCCGAGAGGATGTAAGCATTGCCCGCCGCGCCTTTTTATGCGATAATACGGTAGAAATCTTAATGAGGTAAAAACCATGCTGGATATTAAAAGAATACGCACAAACCCGGACGAAATCAAAAAGGGGCTGGAGACGCGCGGCGTCACGGACGTCGTGGAAAAGATTTTGGAACTCGACGAGCAGCGCCGCTCGCTCATCATGAAAACCGAAACGCTTAAAGCGCAACGCAACGAGATCTCAAAATCGGTACCCGCGCGCAAGCAGGCAGGCGAGGATGTCACGGTACTGTTTGAGGAGATGAAACGCACTGCGGAGCGGGTCAAAGAAATCGACGCGGAGCTTGAAGGCATCGACGCGCAGCTGCAGAATATTCTGCTGACCACGCCCAACATACCGCTGCCGGATGTGCCGGTCGGCAAGGACGAAACTGCCAACGTTGAGGTGCGCCGGTGGGGCAGCCCGCGCGCTTTTGATTTTGAACCCAAAGCGCACTGGGATATCGGCACCGCACTCGGCGTACTCGATTTTGAGACTGCTGCGAAGGTTTCCGGCGCAAGGTTCGTGTTCCTGCGCGGCGCGGGCAGCCGCCTGGAGCGCGCGATCATCAGCTACATGCTTGATACGCACACGGTGGACGGCCCGTATACCGAGGTGTTTCCGCCGTTCATGGTCAACCGCGCCTCCATGCAGGGCACAGGCCAACTCCCCAAGTTCGAGGAAGACGCGTTCAACGTCAAAAACAATGACTTCTTTTTAATACCCACCGCAGAGGTTCCCGTCACCAACATGTACCGCGACTGCATCATGGAAAGCCTGCCGGTATACCATACCGCCTACAGCGCATGCTTCCGGGCGGAAGCGGGCAGCGCAGGCCGCGATACGCGCGGACTCATCCGAAACCACCAGTTCAACAAGGTGGAGCTCGTCAAGTTCACGAAGCCGGAGGATTCCGCAGCAGAACTCGAAAGCCTAACGCGTGACGCGGAGAAGGTATTGCAGGGGCTATGCCTGCCCTACCGTGTGATGGCACTCTCCACGGGAGATCTTGGGTTCTCATCCGCCAAGACGTACGACCTTGAGGTCTGGATGCCGAGCTACAACCGGTACGTGGAGATTTCCTCCTGCTCGAATTTCCTCGATTTTCAAGCGCGGCGCGCGGCAATCCGCTACCGCACCGAAAGCGGAAAGACCGAATACGTGCATACGCTCAACGGCAGCGGCGTTGCGGTAGGCCGCACGTTTGCCGCGATACTCGAAAATTTCCAGCGCGCGGACGGCTCTGTAGACATTCCGGAACCTCTGCGGAGCTTTATGAGAACCGACGTATTGCGTTAACCAAAAAACAGGGCTGTGTACAGATTGTATTGCTGCACGCAGCCCTTTTTATTATACCCCGGAAAGCTTTTAACTTCCGGGAGGGGATATCACGCTTAGAAGAAGTTGGCCGGGTTCTTGTACTTTCCGTCCACGATATACTCAAAGTGCACGTGATAAGAAAGGTCGGATTCGCTCGGCATCTCTCCTGCCATACCGATCTGCTGCCCCGCGTTCACCTTTTCACCCGCTTCCACGCTGATTTCATCGAGCCCTTTGTACACCGTTCTGGCTGTGTCCGAATGCGTGATCACGATTACGCCGCCTTCAGATTCGTTCGTATAAATCTGTTCCACGGTGCCCGCCATCGCCGCGACGACTTCCGCGCCCTGCTTTGCCTGGATGTCGATGCCGTTATGCGTTTTCCACATATTCATTGGGGCAAAGAACACAAGCTCATCACCCGAAAAGCCATTCAGTATTGATCCGTCAACGGGTTTCTTCAGGGTAACTTTTCCGCTGCCATTGTTCACCGTGGCGGGTTTTGTTGACTCAGGCGAGGCCGCAGGCGTCGGCTGAGGTGTTGTGGTTACCGTCGGCATGGGCGTTGCTGCGGCCGTTTCGTTGCCAAACGACGGTATGTAAGCCGCATTCTGACCCGTATCCGACGCTTCCGGCTGTGCAACTTCGTTTTTTGGCCAGGCCAGTATTGCCGTAATGCCTGCTGCCGCGACGCACAGGAATATCAGCACATATAGTCCCTGCTTTTGAAAAAACGTTTTAACGCTCTGTTTGTTAATCTTTTTTGCAATACGCTCTTTTATTTCTTTAAAATTCATGAATTCACACCTCCACGGTATCATGTTTCCCATTTCTGCTATTTATCATACTCGCAGCAGGAAAATGGAGGCGTAATTGATCAATTATCCAACTGTTACCCCGGTGAAATAGTGCTGAAGAATTTCGATGTAATCGGAGCCGTTTTTGGCCATCTCATTAGCGCCCGTCTGACTCATGCCTACGCCGTGCCCAAAACCGACCGTGGAAAACGTGACTTCATCCGTCGTCTTGATCGTAAAATTTGTTGAGTTCAATCCAAAAACCTGCCTGATCTCACGGCCTGTAAACGTTTTATCGCCGATTTCAATGCTTTTTACGCGGCCGCTGTCGTAGCGCACGATTTCCCCGATATCCTCAGCACCGCCCGATAGCGAAATATCCGGCGAATATTCTTCCATCTTGCTTGCAAATTCGCCAAAGCTCACCGTCACTTGGCCATAGTAGTTGGAATATCCCTCCTCGCCGGGGCTGGATACGCTCACGAGGTACGGCAGCGATTCCTGATATACGTTGGCGCAGTCCTCCGTCATGCCGCCCGCGCTGGAGAAGTAGAACACCTGTATCTCCTCTCCCTCATAATAGATCTCCTCGCCGTGGGTATCCGACACTGCCTGCTTAATATTGGCGAGATACTCTTTGTAATGGCCTGCCCACGATTTCTTCATCTCCTCGTCTGTGCGGTACGCCTGACAGTGCGAGCTGCTCGTACAAACATCCGCGCCCGGATGCGCGCTGCAGCCGCCGTTGTGTTTCATATGCATCGTGTAAGTGCGCGCCGCGACCGTTTGCGCTTTGAGCGCTTCTATCTCATAGGAAGCGGGCATTTCACCCGTAACCACCCCGGTAATATAATCCTCGATGTCCATCAGCACAATCTCTCCGTCGAGATAAACATTGACGGTTCCGTCGTCTTTCTTTTCCGACTCGGGATAAAACGTAACGCCGGGCTGTCCCGGCGATTGCGCGGTATCGCGCACGTCTCCGCCCAACCATGCGCCGACTGCCGAAAATATAACAACAAACAGCACAAATGCCGCGATCAGCAACACCAGCATGCCTTCGCGCGAAAGCCTTCTCCTTTTCATCCGCAACCCTCCCGCTTCATCATCTCTATGGCGCATGCGGCCCGAATATGCGTGCGGCTAACACGTACCGGCATTATTCTTTGCGGCTTCGGTGATCAATATCGCGGATTATAATATGAAAAAGAGGATTTGGGTTAAAAACCGGTGTGCAAAAAAGCGTTTATACTTTATAATGAAGCGATGGATTCGTATCACAAAGATAGCGGCTTAACATATACGCTGACACGCAAGAGAATGAAAAATATCCGTATCCGCGTAACGGGAGAGAAGCGCGTTTTGGTTTCCGCGCCGCATTTCGTTTCCGCTGCGCGCGTCGATGCGTTTGTTCGAGAACACGAGGCGTTCGTCAAAAAACGGCTTGACGAGATCGAACTTAATCGCTGCGCGTATTATCCGCAGTGTTACGCGGACGGCGACACGTTCAGCTGTCTCGGAAAGCGGCTTCACCTTAAGATATACCGCTCGGTACGGCACGCTGCGATGCTTTCAGGCGACACGCTCGCGCTGTACCTTCCGCAAGCCGCAGGAGAAGCTGAAACAAAAGCGCTGTTTGCGCGCTGGGCACGCACGCAGGCAAAAAAAGTGTTTGCGCAGCGGCTGGCGCTGCTGCTTCCGCGTTTTTCGGGAAGTGCCGCGATGCGCCTTTCCGTGCGCGACATGCTTTCGCGCTGGGGCAGCATCAATGTCAAACGCCGCAGCATCAGCCTTTCGGTGCATCTGCTGCGCTGCGAAACGCAGCTCATCGACTATGTAATCACGCACGAGCTGTGCCATATCGCGCACCCGCACCACACGAAAGCGTTTTACGCGGCGCTCGAAACGCACTGCCCCGAGCGCCGCATGCTTGACAAACAATTAAATAAGTATGGCCTGATAGGCTTTTAGTTTTTTATCCCGGTACCGTTAAAACGCATCCGAAAGATCCCGGTAGTTGGCGTCTTCCGTATCGATATCGAACCGTCGGTCGCTTTCAACCGCCTTCTTCGGCGTCCCGTAGGTAATCGTGCCTTC
>CAZLRM010000153.1:0-4484 GCA_964561895.1 uncultured Christensenellaceae bacterium
AATACTCTGCGGAAGGTCGGCGGTACTGTCGGTGATGATCTTCACTTTTCGCATACTCAGTCTCCAAAAAGAATTAATAATTTCAAGAAATTATATCATACTCATTTTATAATGTCCAAAACGAAATATGAAAACCGCCTGATTCGAATACTGTGGTCGAAAGAACTATAATTTGCACAAATTAGGCTGTGTTAACTACGATTACTAATAGCTTTCCGTTCCAATCATTACAAAAAAACGTTTACAGAATGTATATTTGATTATATATAAGAGTAAGTCTTTATCCAAAAATGTGCTTATAAAAATCAGCGCAAAAAGGAGAAATTATGTCTAAAGAGTTCAACAGCAGTGAGGAGAATATAACAGCCGGCGGGAATATACCAGACGAAGATCTGGAGAAGGTCGCGGGAGGATATGGGCAGTTCAGCAGAGACAATACTGTTCATCCGCACTCTGGTACGCCGTATACCATAACAACAACAAGGTATTGCGATTTCGCGCCGGACAACGGTACCTTTGAAATGTATTTCAATCAGAATCCTACCGATTGCCCATATTTTGTATGGAAAACCGGCAGGTCTGCCAGCCCTTCGTGCATTAACTGCGATAATTATAATGTCTCTACGGAGTTTTCTTCCTGACAAGGCTTTTAAGACGTTGAAGGAGAAAAATGAATGTCCAAAGAAAACGCTCTGCGGTTCATGATCATCAAGGATAAAGATAAAAGTATTATAAATGCTTATGAATTTGCCATTGTCATTCCCCCGTTATCCTTAGTAATAGAATATAAGATATAATCCGCGCAGCATCCTATGACTTGGCAGATGCGCAACTCCCCCAGAATCATCCTGTCAAATGATCGATTGCTTTAGTCAATGGTCTCTGATTCTTTTCTTAATATCAGAAGATGTCCCAATATAAAGCTGACAATAATCATCTGGAATCATAACATAATATCCTAGACAGTACTATTCTTTTAAATCAGTATCTATAAACTATATTTTAAACTTTTTAACTTCGTTATATGGATAATGTGCATGTCCGATTTATTACTTTATCTCGTATGTACTCTACCTGGTATGTCGATAAACTCGTGAAAACAACATTACCTGTAACTCTTCCCTAAACGGCGTTTATTAGGCAATAAGGGCTATGGATATAATCATTATCGTACGAGGCAGAATAATGAAAGTGCCTAATTATTAGGGTTCTTATCGATTCATCAGGGTTATAGCTCTTAATATTACATTTATACTACACTTTGAAATAAAAGCATGTATGAGTGACAGATTTTTGATCAATTTAATTTAATTGATGCCGCAAATATCCCTTGAAACAGGCTTCTTAGCTCTCTTTCTTATATTTATGAACTATAGGCATGCCGCCTGGGGGGATATTAGTAAAAAGCGAATTGCATAATTGCCACTACATACGAAAAGTTTGATCAATGCCTCACTAATAGTTTTTTAAGCTGAAATCCACGATTTTTATTTAGCCGTTCATGTTAAATACCTGAATATAACAGCACAAGGTGCTTTCCGATATGCTCCCTTAACAATCTTCTGTATTCCGCGTCATGTTCCCGCCACAAGTGGTACAGCTTTTCCGAAAACATCGGGTTTCCGTTATCCGTCTTTGCAGTCAGTATGTGCCCGTATGTGATATGAATGAGCTGGCGAGCGTCATTATTTGAAAACAACATTGGCAATGCCGCGTCGCTTAAGGTGTCAATTTTAGGCATGTTGGATAAGTCGGCAGAGACCTTATAAAGCTTCGTCGCATCACTGAATTTCTCCAGCGCGTAATGGTGAATTTCGCGGTAAAGCCGAGCGTCCTTCATCGCCACAAGGCGCATCGCTTCCAGCCAGCTCGTGCCCGCTGTTTTGAGGTGGAACCGCCCATTCGTGTGCCTGCCGATCATACCGAATATCGAGAACTTATCCGATCCGGAGTGAATGCTGAGCTTGTAGCCAAAATACCGCGCGATTGCGGCGTGGGTCTGTAGCTCTTCCTCAAAGCGAGGGATATCGCCCACGTAGTCGATTCCTTTCTGAAACTCTCCGCAGAACCTCGGCGCGATCGTCGCGATGTTCACCTGTTTTTGTACCAGCTCGTTTGCAACAAAGAAGTGGTGCTGCGGCAGCGTGGGCGTTGCGGTCTCGTCGATGGAAATCTCAAAGTCGATTTCCGCTGCCCGATTCAATATAAATTCGGCATAAATCTTCGCCGCGAATTCTATTGCATCTCCATAGATCAGAAAAGCCCTTTTGAGCGTTATCTCATTAATTGAGATAAAAATACCGCCGCCCATATCAAACTTTTTTCCGGCGTACCTGTCATGTATCGAACCCGGCAGGCTGCACACGGCGCAAACTTGTTCATCGCTCATGCCCGCGATATCGTTCCTGATGTACTCGCTGCAATCGAGCGTAATCATCGTATAGCCGGTATCAATCGCGTATTTCACTTCTTCAGCGGTCTTTAAGTGGTCGCCATCCGCGCCGAAACCGCGCTCGAACCCCGCGCAGTACACGGCAAACGTCGCATCGTCAAGCACTTCCCCGTAAGTGCGGCCGGTGAGCTTGAGCTCGCGCATGGACTGCTGCGCCAATACGGGGGTCGCGTCGCAGCCGGAAACAGCATCGATATGTCCGGGCGTCGCGATGCCCAGCCGGTCCCCAAGGCCGATCGTTCGGTTGCGTTTCAACACCGCAACAGGCGCAGTAAAAGGAAAATGCGCCCTTAAAAACTCCGCGCTCCCGTGATTGAAAGGTGCAGCTGTACACGGCTCACTGCCCGCCTCAAAACGGTATCCTTTAAGTTTATCCGCGATACCACCCGCGGCGATCAGATAGCCCTCCTTGGTATCCCTGTACGCAAACACCAGCCCGTTTTCAACATGCCTTACCGACAAAGGATATACGCCCGTAATTTCAGCATTATTGTTTACCGCTTGCCGGGTGATGTCCTTCAATTGCACCCGCATAAGTTGTGCCCTCCCATGCTGTTCCGGATATATTTAGAGGCAGAAATAGCGTTTGGGATTCCCGTAACAAATGCCGTTCACCAGGCTGCCCAACGCTTCCATGTCGCAATGGATTTCTCCATCCTCCGCCCATTTGCCGATCAGGTTACAGAGTATGCGACGGAAATACTCGTGTCGCGTATACGATAAAAAGCTGCGCGAGTCCGTCAGCATGCCGATAAAGTTGCCCAGCACCGAAAGGTTTGCCAGGCTCGTCATCTGATCGATCATGCCGCGCCTAGTGTCGTTGAACCACCATCCCGGCCCCTGCTGAATCTTGCCGGCCGCGTCCGTCCCCTGAAAACAGCCAAGCACCGTTCCCAGCATCGCGTCGTCTCCGGGATGCAGCGAAAACAGCACGGTCTTTGGCAGCTCACCCGTGCTGTAAAGCGCGTTCAGATACCCCGTGATATCGTAGGCGTTACCGGGTAATCCGATGCAGTCAAAGCCGCTGTCACGCCCCAGCCGGCCCATCATGGCGCTGTTGGAATTACGCAGCACGCCGTAATGGAGCATCATTACCCAGCCGCGTCGCGCGTACTCGCGCCCCATAAACACCATGAGTGCGGTTTTATATTGATCCTGCTGTATGCGGCTTATGTTCATGCCGCTCAGCCTTCCGCGAAATATCCCGTCCACTTCTTTTTCAGAAGCCGGCGCATAAGGCACGTATTCCAGGCTGTGGTCCGAAGCGCGGCAGCCCGAGCCCTCAAAATAATCGAGCCGGATGCGGAGCGCGCTGAAAAGGTCATCCATGCATTTGATGCTGAACCCCACGGCGTACTCCATATCGCGGATGAATTCCTCAAATTGATCGTCGCCTATATTGAGCGCGCGGTCGGGGCGCCACGAAGGCAGCACTGCCGCGTCAAAGCTTGATTCGTCCTTAATTTTGCGGTGCGCTCCCAACGTACTGAGCGGGTCGTCTGTGGTATTGATTGCCTTCACATTTGAATCCCGGATGATACCACGCACGCTCATACTGCGCAGCTTTTCGTTGCAGTGCCGCCACGCTTCTTCAGCGGTTCCGGCGTTCAGCTCGTCCTCGAATCCGAAATACCTTTTGAGTTCGAGGTGCGTCCAATGGTATAGCGGATTGCCTATCGCGCGCGGCAGCGCCTGCGCAAACTGCTGAAATTTCTCGCGATCCGTAGCGTCGCCGGTAATCAGGCGTTCATCGACGCCGTTGGAACGAATCAGCCGCCATTTATAGTGATCCGCGCCCAGCCAAATCTGCGTGATATTTTCAAACCGCCGGTCATCCGCAACTTCCTGCGGATCGATATGGCAGTGATAATCGATGATGGGATTGTTCTTTGCGTATTCGTGATAAAGCCTGCAGGCCGTATCGTTTTCCAGCAGAAAATCCTCGTCCATAAACTTCTTCATCATATCCTCGCTTTCTTTTGCGAAATAGCTTTATATTTGCGCAAAGCGGTTTCTGTCGATCCACAGCCCC
>CAZLRM010000154.1:0-1817 GCA_964561895.1 uncultured Christensenellaceae bacterium
GGCGTCTCCGGCGCGGGGCGCAAGGAAACGCTCGAGTACGGCTTTTGCGAGGTATTCGGCAACGTGAAGGCGTACGGCGTGGGGACGCACCGGCACACATCGGAGATCGAGCAGGAGCTGAGCATCACCGCAGGAGAAACCGTGACGGTTTCGTTTACGCCGCACCTGCTGCCTATAAAACGCGGCATCATATCGACGATGTACGCCACCCCAAAAAAAGGTGTATCGGCAGGCGACATTTTTAATGCATACGGCATGTACCAAAAAGAGCCGTTTGTGCAGGTGATGGAAAAAGGGCTGCCGGAGCTTAAAGCTGTGGTGGGAAGCAACCGCTTCGCAGTGGGCTTTGTGTTGGACGAACGTGTGAACCGGCTTGTCGCGGTATCGTGCCTCGACAACCTCATCAAAGGCGCGGCGGGGCAGGCTGTGCAGAACATGAACATTATGACGGGCCTGAATGAGACCGAAGGCCTTGACGATACAGGATGGTATTTATAATGGATAACTATTTTGACAAGGCCAATATACTGATCGAAGCACTGCCGTATATCCGCAGGCTCTCGGGAAAGACGGTCGTGATCAAGTACGGCGGCGCGGCGATGCTCTCCAAAGAGCTTTCGGAAAAAATTATGCAGGATATCACGCTGCTTAAATACGTGGGCATGAACCCTATCGTGGTGCATGGCGGCGGCGGCGACATCAACAAGATGCTGGCATTGTACGATATCCGGCCTCAGTTCCATAACGGGCTGCGCGTGACGGACGAAATCACGATGGACGTGGTGCTGATGGTGCTCATGGGTAAGATCAACAAGGAAATCGTATCGCAGCTGGGCGTAGCGGGTGCGAAGGCCATTGGCCTTTGCGGCAAGGATGCTTCGCTGATTCAGGCGGAGAAGATCAAAAGCGAAGACGGCTTCGATATGGGCTGCGTGGGCAGCATCACGGGCATCAATACGAAACTTCTAAACACGCTCGCGCAGGACGAATATATCCCCGTTATCGCGCCCGTCGGCGTGGGCAGGGACGGTGAAAGCTACAACATCAACGCGGACACCGTCGCGGGGGAGATCGCGGCGGCGCTCGGCGCAGAAAAACTAATTTTTTTGACCGACATCGACGGTATCCGCAGCGACCCGGGCAACCCCGGCACGCTGATCTACGAGATCACGGTGGACGAAATCTACAAGTACATCAACACAGGTGTGATATCGGGCGGCATGCTGCCCAAGGTGGAGGGCTGCATCCACGCGATCCGCAGCGGCGTGAAGCGCACGCATATTTTAAACGGCACGATACCGCACCCGATCATACTCGAGATATTTACCGATTCGGGTATCGGTACGATGGTGAGGGAGTGACGGTATGAAACTGCAAGAGATTATTGCGCTTGAAAAGCAGTATTACAGCCCTGTGTTTGCGCGCTGCCCCGTATGCTTTAAGCGCGGCGAAGGTGTATATTTATTCGACACCGAAGGAAAGAAGTACACGGACTTTCTTTCGGGTATCGCGACATGCTGCCTCGGGTACTCGGACGAGGGTTTCAAAAAAACGCTGCATGAAGCGGTGGACGCGCTGCTGCACACGTCCAACATCTTTTATATTGAAAAGCAGGCGAAGGCAGCCAAGCTGCTGTGCGAAGCCACGGGTATGGACAACGTGTTCTTCTCCAACAGCGGCGCGGAGGCGGTGGAGGGCGCGATGAAGCTCGCGCGTAAGTACCATTTTGCTTCGGGAAAGCCGCGCACGCACTATGTGACGCTGCAGGGCAGCTTCCACGGGCGCACATTGGCCACATTGGCCGCGACGGGGCAAAG
>CAZLRM010000154.1:1917-4438 GCA_964561895.1 uncultured Christensenellaceae bacterium
ATGGGCTTCGTAACGGCGACGGCGGGCGGCAACA
This sequence comes from uncultured Christensenellaceae bacterium, assembly GCA_964561895.1. GTDB lineage: Bacteria > Bacillota > Clostridia > Christensenellales > SZUA-584 > JAEWCC01. The sequence goes on from CAZLRM010000154.1 coordinate 1,952, forward strand.
TGGTGCGTTTTCTGCCGCCGTTCGTGATAGAGAAAAAACACATCGATGCATTGTGCATTGCGCTGGAAGAACTATTATAGATTGCTTCAGGAGTATATATGCCCAAAAGAAATGACCTCAAAAAAATCATGGTGATCGGTTCCGGCCCGATCGTAATCGGGCAGGCGGCGGAATTCGACTATTCCGGTACGCAGGCATGCAAGGCGCTGCGCGAGGAAGGGTTTGAAACCGTGCTGATCAACTCCAACCCCGCGACGATCATGACGGACGAGGAGATGGCCGACCGCGTCTATATCGAACCCATTACACTTGAAGCCGTATCGGACATACTGCGAACCGAAAGGCCGCAGGGCATCATTGCGACATTGGGCGGGCAGACCGGGCTTAATATGGCCGTTGCGCTTGCGGAAAGCGGCATACTGGCCGAACTTAAAATCGAGCTTTTGGGCACGTCGCTGGATTCCATCAAAAAAGCGGAAGACCGCGAGTTGTTCAAGGAGACGATGGAACGCATCGGCGAACATATCGCGCGCAGCTGCATTGCGACAACGCTGGACGAGGCCGTGGCGTTCGCGCAGGACAACGGGTTCCCCGTGATCGTGCGGCCCGCGTATACGCTGGGCGGTACGGGCGGCGGCATCGCGGCCGATATGGCGCAGCTTAAGGAAATCACGGCCAAAGGGCTTGCGTTTTCGATGATCTCTCAGGTGCTTTTAGAACAGAGCGTTGCAGGCTACAAAGAGATCGAGTATGAGGTGATGCGCGATGCGAAGGACAACTGCATCGTTGTGTGCAACATGGAAAACTTCGACCCGGTGGGTATCCATACGGGCGACAGCATCGTGGTCGCGCCGTCGCAGACGCTCTCCGACAAGGAATACCAGATGCTGCGCAGCGCGTCGATACGCATCATCCGCGCACTCGGTATCGAGGGCGGCTGCAACATACAGTTTGCATTGGACCCGGATACGTATGAGTATGTCGTAATTGAGGTGAACCCGCGCGTGAGCCGCTCGTCGGCGCTGGCGAGCAAGGCGACGGGATACCCGATCGCGCGCATGGCGGCCAAGATCGCGGTGGGCTACGGCCTCGACGAGATCATCAATCCGATCACAGGAGAGACATGCGCCTGCTTCGAGCCGACATTGGACTATGTGGTCACCAAGGTGCCGCGCTGGCCTTTCGACAAGTTTGTTACCGCGACGCGTACCTTGGGTACTCAGATGAAGGCGACGGGCGAGGTGATGGCGATAGGCCGCAACTTTGAGGAGTCGCTGCTAAAGGCCATCGACAGCCTTGATGTGAAGCTGGATTATCAGCTTGGTATGAAGAGCATCGCCGCGTGGAGCGACGAAGCCATCGAGAACTCGCTCAAAAACCCGGATGATGAGCGAATATTCGTGGTCTCCGAAGCGCTCTCGCGCGGCTATACGGTAGACGAGATATTCGAGATCACGCGCATCGACAAGTTCTTCATCAGCAAGCTATTCAACATACTCACCATCGCGCGTGAGTTGCAAAACCATACGATTGACACGCTGACCGTGCCATTACTCAGGAAATGCAAGCGCTACGGCTTCGGCGACAGCTATATCGCAAACCTGCTGGGTTCGCAGGAGGCCGCCGTCAAGGCGTTGCGCGGTGCATTGGGCATCCGCCCTACGTATAAGATGGTGGATACGTGCGCGGGCGAGTTCGAGGCGAAGACGCCCTACTACTACTCGTGCTACGACGGCGCGGACGAAGCGCGCGACAGCGGCAAGCGTAAGGTGGTGGTATTGGGCTCCGGCCCCATCCGCATCGGGCAGGGCATCGAATTCGACTACTGCAGCGTGCATTCGGTACTCGCGCTCAAAAGAATGGGCATCGAGTCGATCATCATCAATTCCAACCCGGAGACGGTATCAACGGACTTCGATACGTCCGATAAGCTATATTTTGAGCCGCTCACAAGAGAGTGCGTGCTCGATGTGATCGAGCGCGAGAAGCCGGAGGGCGTGATTGTACAGTTCGGCGGGCAGACAGCGATCAACCTCGCCGCACCGCTTAATAAGGTGGGCGTGAAGATACTCGGCACGAGCGTCGAGGGCATCGACCGCGCAGAGGACAGACAGCGCTTTATGGAGGTACTCGAAAAGCTTCATATCCCGCTGCCCGCGGGAGGCACGGCGTTTTCCAAAAAGGAGGCGGAGACCATCGCGCAGCGTATCGGTTTTCCGGTACTCGTTCGCCCCTCGTACGTGCTGGGCGGGCGCGCGATGGAGATCGTGTATAACACACAGGAACTTGACGAATATATGAACGCGGCGGTAAAGATATCGCCGGAGCATCCGGTGCTTGTGGATAAATACATACTCGGCAAAGAGGTGGAGACCGACGGCATCTGCGATGGGACGGATGCGCTGATCGTGGGCGTGATGGAGCATATCGAGCGCGCGGGTGTGCACAGCGGCGACAGCATGGCGGTGTACCCCACGCAGACGCTGG
>CAZLRM010000155.1:0-4436 GCA_964561895.1 uncultured Christensenellaceae bacterium
GTCCTTCGTCTGCTGCGCCCATAACAGCTCCGCCAGCGGCGCAAGGCCTTTCTCCTGTGCAATCGTCGCGCGCGTGCGCCGCTTTGGCCTGTACGGGCGGTATATGTCGTCCACCTCGGTGACGCTCGCCGCTTTATCGATCTGCGCCGACAATTCTATCGTCAGCTTTCCCTGATCGTCGATCAGCCGCTTGACCTCCTGTTTGCGGGCTTCGAGGCTGCGAAGAAATGCGAGGCGCTCATCCAGCTGACGCAGCGTTTCGTCGGTCAGCCCGCCCGTCACTTCCTTGCGGTATCGTGCGATGAACGGCACGGTATTGCCCTGGTCGATCAGTTCCACGGCGCTGACCGCCTGCCGTTCCTGTATTCCCAGTTCTTTTGCGATCTGCTTCACGATGTCTGCCATATCTGCTCCTGTGAAAGATTATTGTAATCACGCTTGTTTTCTTAGGAGCATTATAGCATCCGTAAAAACCGCGTTCAAGAACAAACCGTACGTACTTAAATCTACGCGTTTCCCATTGCGTTTTGAATATCGGCGACCAGTTTCGTCCTCGCTTCCATCAGCGCGCAGATATCGACGCCCATTTTATCCATGATATAACGTTCCTGATCGGTAATAGCCCCTGCCTCAAAATTTCCGTATTGCTGCATCATGTTTGCAGGTATTCCATATACGGGTATCTTTTGCGCGCTGCGGTACGCCATACGGATAATGCCTTCGCACTTATACAGCTTTAAAAGGTCGTCCGCGAGCCCTTCTGATTTTGTTGATACCGATAATTGTTCTACTCTTTTCTCGAGTTCAGGCTCCATTGAAATCAACTTTTCTACCTTTAAGAACGCGTCTTCCAGTACGCGCGTGATTTCCTCCTGAGCGTTAAAAAAGGAGTCGTTGACCTCTTTTGACGATTCCTCCGACAGGAATGCCTCGCATTTCTCCAACCGCTCATCGAGCGCAATCGCGGCAGCCATACGCACAAGCGCACTTTGCATATCCTCAGAAAGATCGTTGTCAAAGCTGTCCGCCACCGTCGTTTTGCCCAATTGCCTCGCCGCGATGCAATATCCATCTAACGTTTCCTGAAGCTTTTCTTCCATAATTATCATGCCCTTTGTTTATAGTATACTGAAGAAGGCTCATTGTAAAATAACGCGATGCCATGCCAAGCAGGGTGATTTCAGTTGCCTGCTGCATTATGCCGCTGCTTTTCTGCAATGCTTTTAATACCGTGCGCAGCGCGGTTTTGATTATTTTATAATACGGACAACATCGCGCATTCATACCTCCGAAATGAGAATATAAACCTAAAGCTTGTGTTTCCCATAATATCAATTAATAACATTTATTTCAACGATAGTATTTTATTTTGCTGCAGACATTATTGTTAGAAACGTTTATTTTAGCCCGGCATAAATTATAGTGAACGGAGTATAAAAGGTTGTGATGAAATTTGAACGTGATCGTCGGCGTTGAGGACAAAGGCCTAGTGCTCGGGCCTCTAATCATTAACCGCGCATATGACGCACAGAAGAACGGCTGTATCGTCAGTATTCTGCCGGTCGAAAGCTCGGATGACAGAATGGCTAAAATTACGATATCCGACTGCAATAAAAAAAGCGACAACGAACATGCGGTTCTTTGCTCAATACTTGCCGATATTATCGTTGAAAACCTTCAGGTGCGGTATTTGGTCCGCCTTCTGAAACAGGATTATGACTTTATATCCGAAAGAGACCAGTGCGAGATACTGGTCTGCGTACTCAAGGAGCTTTGGTATGGCCGCTGTGATCAGGACAGCGATGTTTCAATATGTAAACAGAACGTGACAAAACGGCTCAGCACGTTACTTTTGGATACGATTCCGGATACTTTAATACTCGAGGGATTTATGCGTTTCCGCATGAAAGATTATTTGGAGGAATGGAATCGTGCGCTTGCAATCGGAGTGGAAAGTTTTATTAAGAAAAAGGAGTACGCTGAATTTGTAGAGATATTGCGTCTATTTGTCAATATCCGTATACCGCGCGTGCGAAAAGTACATGTGTGCGTGGATGGGCATGGGGAATATTTACTGCTTGACGAGCGGCTGTGTCTGTTAAAATGCACTTTCCTGGGGAAGCGCATTGACAAGGACGACGCGCTTCTAAGCGCGCTTGTAAACATCGCACCGCTGTGCATCGTCGTCCATAACAAGGATAGGTTCTGGGATGCGCGTATTCTTGAGACGATTAAAGACGTATTCGGCAAGCGCGTTGAATTCTCGGAAGAAATGATATAGTAGATTTCTTACTTCTGTTTTGTCTATAACCCCTATATTTATAACTAATAGTGTCATTATGATTGATATTTCCTGAGATATATTGTATTATTATACGCTGATAAGAAAGGACAGGCGTACATCATAATGATTATCGACTTTCACACGCATTGCTTCTCGGAACAGGTTGTTAAAACAGCGATCACCCTGATGGAAAAACAAAGCGGTATCACAACAAACGGAAGCGACACGCCGGAAAACCTTAAAACTGCGATGCGGCGGCAAGGTGTGGATATCAGCGTCGTATTACCCGTGGCGACCAAGCCCTCTCAGGTTCCCGTGATCAACCAATGGGCGCTTGATCAGACATGCCGTTCTCTTAAATTTTTTGGTGCGGTTCATCCCGATGATCCGGATTTGGATATAAATCTAAAATGGTTAAAGCAGCACGGATTTAAGGGAGTCAAAATACATTCCGACTATATCGGATATTACGCCGATGACCCTCATATGTTTGCGCTCTATGAAGCGATTCAGGGAAATGGATTGATACTTGCGCTGCATTCAGGTCTTGACAATGTATACCCTTATCCCGTACACTGCACGCCGTTGATGATACGCAATATATTGGACAATTTTCCGCAACTGACGATTATTGCGACGCATATGGGCGGTCATGTTCTTTGGCGCGACGCTGAAGATCTGTTGCTTGGCCGAAGGCTATTCATCGATACCTGCTATTCCCAGTATGCGCTTTCCAAGCAGGAAATGGAACGCATGATCGGAAAACATGGCGCGGAAAACGTGCTTTTTGGTACAGATTCTCCTTGGCGGGATGTGGACGAGGAGATTCGCGGTATTCTGGCGCTCTCTCTGCCCGCGGACGATACCGACAAAATACTATACAAAAATGCGCTTTCTTTGCTGGGCGGCAGCATACGGGCGATTTAATATGGTGATCGATTTTCACACGCATTGTTTTGCGGATAAAATCGCGGAAAGCGCGGTGTCCATACTGGAAAAACAGGCGGAGATCAAAGCCGTCGCACCCGGTACAACAGAAGGCTTAAAAAACCATATGGTTCATAGCGGCGTAGATTTGAGCGTATCGCTGCCAGTGGCGACAAAACCGTCTCAGCTCGTTACGATCAACCGCTGGGCAAAGGAAAAAGAAGACGGGCAACTCATGTTTTTCGGGGCGGTGCATCCAGATGACCCGGATTTTGAGACAACCGTGAAATCATTAAAATCCATGGGCTTTCGCGGCGTTAAGTTTCACCCCGATTATCAGCACTGTTTTGTGGATGAGCCTCGCATGATGCCGATTTTTGAACTGCTGCGTGATGAGGGATTTATCGTTGTGCTGCACTCGGGTATCGATATCGGCTACCCGTGTCCCGTATACTGCACACCGCTGATGGTTCGCCATGTGCTGGACAACATTCGCGGCATTAAGCTGGTGGCCGCTCATATGGGCGCGCACGCGCTCTGGCGCGATGTGGAAGAACTGCTTGTCGGGCAGCCTGTATTCTTTGATACATCCTACTCGTACTACCTGCTTAATAAACAGAACATGGAACGCATGATCAGCCGTCATGGTGCCGATAACGTGCTGTTTGGCACCGATTACCCATGGAAAAGCGCAAAAGATGAAATCGCGAATATACAGTCCCTATCATTGCCATCTGCGGATATCGACAAAATACTGTACCGCAACGCCTATGCGCTGCTGAAGCTGTGCTAACACCTTGCGCCGCCTTTTCATATGATGTTATAGGAACAAAAAACAGCATATGCGGGGTGGAGTATGGTAGAGAGAGGAGATATTTATTACGCTGATTTAAACCCCGTTACCGGATCGGAGCAAGGCGGCATCCGGCCCGTGCTGGTAATACAGAATGATACGGGTAACCGGTTTAGTCCGACGGTGATTATAGCGGCTATCACATCCAACCTTGGAAAAGCGCGTTTGCCCACGCATATCATCATTGATGAAGACGTGCTATCGGAAAAAAGCGTTGTTCTTCTGGAACAGATTCGGACTATTGATAAAACAAGGCTGATCAAGAAGTTAGGGCGTCTCAGCGAAAAGGATATGCTTCGCATCGACGAAGCGATTTCGATCAGCATGGGGTTTGATAAAAGTAAATAAAACGGCTACAATAGAGCGGGAGAG
>CAZLRM010000156.1:0-4425 GCA_964561895.1 uncultured Christensenellaceae bacterium
CAGAAAAGCATACCGCGCGTCAGGCCGAACAAGGCGCCCATCGTCCGGTCGTATTGTTTAAGCTCCGGAAATTCCACGGTGTACTCCACCGATCCCAGAATAAATTGATAGATGATTCGCGCGATAAAAAATATTGCGAAAAACGATAGTATATTCAGCACCGCGCATACAATGGTCATGTTATAATATTGGCCGATCGTAGTATAACCGCTGGCCGAGAAAGCCTGAGTTTGTACATTCTGGCGGATCAGCGAAGCAAAAGGTTCAGATACGGATGAGTTGGAGATAATTCCTGAAAGCCTGTCGTCGCTCAGAGAGGAAATAAGCAGCTTCGAATCCTCAAACGGTTTGATAAGTTCGCTGCCCTCGGTGTAGTAATAGAAGAAATTAAAAAGCGAATCGCTGGTGCGCACTGCGGACGAGACGACCGGATACAGCAGGTATGAAGTCACGACGGATAAAAAGAAAGCGCCAAGGTTCAGCGCAGAATGAAAAAACCCTCTGTAGATGCCCTCCAGTACCGTAACCGCAATAAGTATTATCAATAATAAATTGACCAGATTCATCATTACCCTCCCCGGGTTTTAAGGCAGCGGGAGCAAATAAACGGATTCTCCGCTCGTTAAAAATACGTATCCGTCCATGACGCTTTGTACGCCCGTCGCTTCGTATGGCAGCTCGTGCATACGTTGATATTTTCCCTCCACAGTATAAACGAAAATACGATCCGATGCAAAACAATAAATTTTTTCTTTCGTGTATAAAACGGAAAACACACCGGGCGGCAAATTAATTTTAATCTCATCGCCCGAACTGCGAATGATGCGCGTGACGGAAAGCGTATCGTCCATCTCTGAGCTCTGCACGTATACGAATACAGGCGTCTCACCTTCGGTGCAGATATTAAGGGCCGACCAGCCATAGATCAGCCGTTTCTGGCTCTGCATAAGGGACGAGAATGTGGTAAGGTAATCCGTACCCATCGCGTAGATCATTCCGCCTGATATATAAACACGGTTTACCAATTGGTCTTTTAAATCATTGATGCCGGTCATGGACTGCGTTTCAGGCCGATAGGTGGAGATGCGCGAAACGGGCGACGCACCGCTAACCATAAGCTCAAGCAGATAGAGCTGATCACTTTGCGCGTCAAAGCCGTAGTCGAGAATATTTTTGCCGGTAATATCGAGTTGATACAGCATCGTGCCCTGCAAATCAAACACTTCTATGTATGATAACGTAGCATCGGAAAGCGGCTGCTTTACATAAATTGCAGTCAAGTCCGCGCCTGCGCACGCGGATTCAATAATAACGCCGTCCGGGACTTTGCCTAAAAACAACGGGTCTCCGTTTTGATCCAGGCACCAGTACATCGTGTCGTTTGTCGCAAATATGATGCTGTTGCTTGCGGTATAATTAAGGTCCGACGCAGGCATTTCCAAGGTCCACTGCGAAGCAAGAAAATCGTCTATGCAGTACAGCATTTTTCCGTCCGCGTAAATAAGATTATCACCGACGCAAAAATAAGCAGTATCCACACCAAACGGCAGTTCTTTAAGCGTATCTTTCACCTCGCGGCCTTTGGTGAATACCATAATCAGGCCGGTCAGCAATACCACTAAAACCACGAGTATACCGGTCAGAAAGAATACAGCCTTTTTTGGCAACCTGCGTTTTTTCTTTTTATCGTTAAGCACTTTTTTACCTCTGAGCGGATGATACCGCTATTATATCACGAAATAGCATCAAGGCGAAAAGTTACCATACACGGTGCTTTTGCATGGCTCCGTACATGAATCACAATATGGTGTCCCTGATTTTGACACCGACATTTTACTAAAAATACGTTTGTTTGTACAGCCTGCTTTTAAAAAGCTGTTTGCTGCAATAATCAAATTCTCTGTTGACGAAAACCTTGAACTGAGTATTTTTTTATTGTAAACAATATGTGAAAACATATGGGATTTCACGATTTTGCCGCAATAATCTAGTATGATGATACAAAAGGAAAGTTCATGAAGCTTTATCAGTATGAAACGCATTGCCATACGGCGGAGTCAAGCCCATGCGGCATTCTGACCGCTGCGGAGGTTGTGGATGGGCTGAAGAAAGCGGGATATCGCGGTACATTCATTACGGATCATTTCTATTCCCGCTTTTTTGAAGGGCAATGCGCAGCCAAACTGCCCTGGGAGCAGAAGGTACAAATGTATCTGGCCGGATACCGCGCCGCAAAGAAGCGCGGGGACGAGGTTGGCCTCAAAGTTTTTTTAGGGCTGGAGGTGCAGCCGGAGGACACGCCTTTTGAGTTCCTGGTTTTTGGGCCGGACGAGCGCTTCATCATCGAACAGGGGCCGTTCTATCGGCTGACGACTCCGCGGCTTTATGAGCTCATGCATGTTCATGGCTTTCTCGTGTTTCAGGCGCACCCGTACCGATACGGGCTTTCTCCCGACGATCCGGGTAATTACGACGGTATTGAAATTGTCAATACCCAGCCGAGAAACAAAAGCCATAACAAACGCGCGCTTAGATTTGCTTTCTCGTACGACATCATGATTATCGCCGGCAGCGACATCCATATGGAGGCGGATATCGGCCGTGGCGGTATCATGCTGCCGGACAGCATCGAAAGCGTGCGGGATTTCATAGAATATATGAAGGAGGTCAGGACTCCCGAGCTGGTCGTGACGTGCGGCGCATAGCGCACGGGTCAGCATGAAAGGAAACACAGTATGTTTCGCAGAATGTTCATTGGAAGGAATGGGCCGGATCAGCTCTCTATGGCGGTGATGCTGCTGTCGGCGATCATAAGCTTTATACAATATTTTATCGCGTGGCAGTATGTTTGGATCATCTCGGCAGTGCTGTTTGTATACGCGGTCTGGCGTATGTTTTCACGCCAAATCGATAAGCGCAGAAAAGAAAATTTTGCGTTCATGAATCTGGTTAATAAGGTTAAAACGTGGTATTATAAAACCAAAGCAAAATCATCGCAGCGCAGGCTGTACAAGGTATTTAAGTGTACTCAGTGCAGCCAGAAGCTGCGCGTACCGCGCGGCAAGGGCAAGGTTTCTATCAAGTGCTCCAAATGCGGTAACAAGATGATTCGCACCACCTGATCATACAAAAGGGGTAAACTTATGGCTAAAGTCACAAAAGACATGACTATTGCGGAGCTGTTAATGATGGATCCCGAATGTGCCGGCATATTGATGGATGCGGGCATGCATTGCATCGGCTGCCCGGCATCTGCGGGGGAAAGCATTGCGGAAGCCAGCGAGGTTCACGGGATTGACACGGAAGAACTGGTTGAAAAGCTCAACGAGTTTTTCAAGGACAAATAATCTTAAAATTGTGAGGTTAATTGTATGGCTCAGTATGAATGTACGGTATGCGGTTATGTGTACGATCCCGAGGCGGGCGATCCGGATAACGGTGTGAAACCCGGCACTGCGTTTGAGGATCTGCCAAGCGACTGGGTGTGCCCGATGTGCGGCGCATCCAAGGATTTGTTTGAGGAAATCTGATCTGGAGGATGCGATGCCTGCGGTAGAAATCACCAAAGATGTTTACTGGGTTGGGGTGCAAAACCCGCTCCTGCGCGTATTTGACGTGATCATGCGCACCGAGTGGGGTACGTCGTACAACAGCTATCTCATTAAAGGCGCACAGGCCGCTTGCGTGGTCGATACGGTCAAAGAGGGCTTTTCGGACGAGTTTATCAAAAAGATATCGGATGTCTGCGATATCTCCTCCATACGCTATATCGTCTGCAACCATACGGAGCCCGACCATTCGGGCTCGCTTAAAAAGCTGCTGGAGCTTGCGCCTGATGCGATAGTGCTGTGTTCCAAGCCTGCGAGCGTGTTTTTGCGTACGATTATGAACCGCGACTTCGAGTGCCGTACTGTGGGGGACGGAGATTCGGTCGATCTCGGCGGCAAGACGCTGAGGTTCATTTCCGCGCCGTTCCTGCATTGGCCCGATTCGATGTTCACATACGTGCCGGAGGATGAGCTGCTGCTCTCGGGCGATGTGTTCGGTTTTCACTTTTCGGCGGAAAATGTGTTTGACGACTTAACGCCCTTAAGCGATGAAATGGTCGCATCTCAAAAATACTACTTCGATGTGATCATGGGGCCGTTCAAAAGCTATGTGCTGCAGGCGGCCCAAAAGATTCGCGGTCTTAATATCAAGGCCATTGGGCCGTCCCATGGCCCGGTGCTGCGCAGCAGCCCGTGGGAGGCCGTAAAGCGCTACGAAACGTGGTCATCCGACATACGGACTGCCAACGAACCCAAGAAGGTCTACATCGGCTTTGTGTCGTGCTACGGCTATACGCGTATGCTTGCGGAGCGTATCGCTTCCGTAGTGCGCGAAGCGGGGTACGACGTGGAGGTGCAGGATGTATCACAGGCCGAT
>CAZLRM010000157.1:0-4387 GCA_964561895.1 uncultured Christensenellaceae bacterium
GCGGTCAACATGATGAAAGCTTACCGCGCGGGAGAGCTGGACGGCATCGTCGCGCCGGACGATACCGCAGCGGCAGAAGCTTTGCAGGCCGTCCTCAATTATGATCGTGATGAGCTGTCAGGTTTCATCTGGTCGGTCGGCGGAACCAAAGACGGCCTGACCGGAGTATGGTATGGGCAGTTTGCCCAAACTGTGGAAGTCACCTCGCAGTCGGGTATGATGGCGCTTGAATACGCGCTGCAATATCTTGAGGGCAGCGGCAGCAATATCCCGCCGGTCGTTTGCAGTATGACGCGCGGCTTTACGTCCGGTTCGCAGGAAAGAAAAGATGCGATCGCGCAGATCATTGCGGATATGGATGCGCGGGGAATCGCGTACTGCATGGATAACGAGGGCAATCACGCGCTTTTTGAACCCGATGAGCGCCTTGTCCAGATCTATCCGAAGCACTATTACGAATATGACGATGTTGCTTCGTATCTTGCCGAATTTGAACCGTACGCCACGCAAAAGGCGGTATACGCCGCGGGCAATTCGGGTTGAAGAACTTAACCGTTGTCATATGCTCCATTTTTATAGTATAATAAAGGTTAACGTGGTGGAATTACTGATTGGAGAAGGTTCTGTAAAATGAGAAAACGATCGTACGCGAGGCGTCGTAAAATCAGACGCACCGCTCATGCGCGGTTTTATATTATCATTGCCGCACTCGCAGTGGCACTCGCGGTGGGAATATTTTTAATCATCAAAGCTGTTAACGAGCGGCCGGGAACGCCCGATTCTCCCAGCGTAACCGCATCGCAATCCGCGCCCGACGTCTCATCGATACCGTCAGAGACGGCTGAGCCTACACAGGCGCCTACGCCGACGCCGGTTAATTCCCTCGCTGCAGACTTAAAACCGGCGGCGATACAAGGCAAAACCGGCCCGGAGACCCTAGGCTTTGAAACCGATATCATGAACAACGGGCAGGACGTTGAAACTTACCAGCGCGAAACGCAAATCTCGTTCGGCTCAGGGGACGAGTATACTGCGCTAGAAGGCGTCACTACGTTCCGCGGCAACAACTACCGCAACGCGCCGAGCTTCGGCACCGCGGCAATTACCGAGGAAAAGCTTTCGCTGATGCTGACGAAGGAAACGAGCCGCATCGGAAAGTGGGGCGGCAGCGGCTGGACAGGCCAGCCTCTCGTCGTCAAATGGCCCGCAGATCTGCGCGCAAAAATGACGACGCTCAAGGAGCAGTTCCGCAGCAAGGAGAACTTCACCGAAGTGATTGTCTGCTCGCTCGACGGGCGCATCTACTTTATGGATCTCGAAACGGGTGAAAAATCACGCGATTATATCGTGATCGGCGCACCCACAAAGGGTACGGCCAGCCTCGATCCACGCGGATACCCTATACTTTACGTAGGACAGGGCTTACAGAGCGACGGTGACGCCAACAAATGCGCTAATATGTACTTTCGGGCTTACAGCCTCATCGACGGCAAAAAGATCATGGAGTGCGGCGCGGCTAAAGCCGATCCTTTCGCACTTCGCTACTGGCAGGCCTACGATTCCAGCCCGCTTGTGGACGCTGCAACCGATACGCTGATCTGGCCGGGTGAGAACGGCGTGATCTATACCTGTAAACTAAACACCAGCTACAGCGCCGAAACGGGTGAAGTAAAGATGGACAACAATCCCGTAAAGGTGAAGTATCGTTATTCCGCTTCGGTCAACAAATCAAGGGACGCCGCACACGAAGGCCGATGGGGAGTTGAGAGTTCCGCCGTCGCGTGGCGCAACTACCTTATTTTCGCCGACAACGCAGGGATTCTGCAATGCCTCGACCTGAATACCATGGCCCCCGTCTATGCGAACGACCTGGGCAACGACAGCGACGTATCGATGGTGCTGGAGGAGGTGCCGGAGGAGCAGAAGATCAACCTCTACACAGCCTGCGAGTACGACGACGAGGTTGCAAACACCGAGCCGGGCCAGGGCAAATGCTGGGCGTACAAGATCGACGGCCTCACGGGCGATATACTCTGGAAGGTTGAGTTCACGGTGGATTCAAGCGATAAAAATGTGGACGGAGGTATACTCGCTTCGCCGATACTCGGCAAAGAAGGCACGACGATGGAAGGCCTGGTAATCTACAACGTCACGAAGATGGTCAAGGGTGAATCCAACACGAGCGCGCTCGTCGCAATCGATAAGGATAAGGGCAATATCGTCTGGACATACGATATGGGCGTCGCGGGCTGGTCGTGCTCGTCGCCGGTGCCGGTATACAGCACCTCCACCAACGCAGAGGGCAAGACGATCGGCTATATCGTGCAGTGCGAAATCGGCGGCACGGTGGCGCTCATCCGTGTGGACGATAACACAGAAAACGGATATACCGAGGTTGATAAGCTCAATGTCAACACGGGCGAGGATGAGGATATCAAAAACAACTTTGAGGCAACGCCGGTGGTATACGGCAACACCATCGTTGTAGGCTCACGGAACGACCATATATTCTTTATCACGATCAAATAGGTGCAGATTACCGCCTCCGGGCATCCGGAGGCTTTTTCTTGTCACAGCGGCATGGGTGACGATGGCGGAATTACAGGGGTAAGGGGTTATGATGAAAAGAAGAAGATATTATTCGATGCAGCGCAGGAAGAACAGTCGCCGTGTGATCATGCTGGCAGCCATTATCGGAGGCGGGGCGCTGCTGATCGCAGCCGCTGTATTCCTTCTCATATGGGCGTTTTCCGGCACGGGTAATCCGCCGGCCGATACCGCATCCGCGTCCGAAACATCGTCCGGCACGTCTGCCATAGAGACAGCTTCAGCCGAGGCTACGCCGATATCCACACCGCAGCCTACGCCCGAACCTACGCTCGCAGCCGGTCTTATTCCGCATGCGATTGAGGGCGAAACCAACCCGGATAAGTTCGGCTTCGAGACGCACGTCTACGTAGACAATGTTGAAACGGATACCTATACGCGCGAAGGATCGGTTTTTTTCGGCCCGGGCAAGGATTACGATAAATTTACAGGAATAACAACCTATCGCGGCACCAACTACCGCAACACAGATTCGAGCTATGGCACCGCCGTAGTGGCGCAGGAAAAGCTCACCGTGCTGAGTAATATCGACAAGACGACCGGCTCCATGGGCAGCGTGCGCTCCTGGTGCGGTAGTGCGTGCACCGGCCAGCCGCTCATCGTTACATGGCCGGACGATATGCGCAAAAATATGACTTCGCTTTTTGATGAATTCCGTAACAAACCGGGCTTCACCGAGGTCATTATGGCCTCCGTCGACGGCAGCATCTATTTTATGGAGCTTTCCACAGGCGCAAAGACGCGCAATCCCATTAAAACCGGCGGCCAGACCAAGGGCACGCCCAGCCTGGATCCGCGCGGATACCCTATACTCTACGTAGGGCAGGGGCTCACCCCCAGCGGTGATGTCAACAGCGCGCGCAATATATACTTTCGGATATTCAATCTCATTGACGGCTCGCAGCTTTATAAGTACGGCTACGAAGTGAAAGACCCGGTGGCGTTCCGCAAGTGGCAGGCGTACGATTCCAGCCCGCTGATTGATACCGCGACCGACACGCTGGTTTGGCCGGGCGAAAGCGGCGTGCTGTATACGACCAAGCTGAACAGCTCATATAACGCGGATAACGCCGAAGTCAAGATGCAGCCCGGACCGGTGGTGAAGTATACGTATACCACGCCGCGCAACGCATCCGCAAACAGCGGAAAAGGGACGTGGGGCATGGAGAACTCCCCGGCCGGCTGGCGCAATTACCTTTTCTTCACCGATAACATCGGCATGCTGCAGTGCGTGGATTTAAACACGATGCAGCTTGTTTACGCGAACGACCTTGAAAACGACAGCGATGTCTCCATGGTGCTCGAGGAGGATGCGGACGCACAGGACTTTTACCTCTACACCGGCTGCGAGTATGACGATACGGTGGTGAACGCAACCAGTTCCTCGGGTACGTGCTATGCGCGTAAAATCGACGGCCTCACGGGGCATATACTCTGGACGACGCCTTTCAACGTGTTTACAGCAGTGGACGGGGACGTGGACGGCGGTATACTCGCCTCGCCCATACTCGGAAAAAAGGGCACGACGATGGAAGGGCTCATCATCTATACCGTTTCCTCGCTCATCAAGGAGGACGGAAAAAGAACGGCGATGGTCGTGGCGCTCGACAAGAAGGACGGGCATATCGTGTGGCAGCTGGATATGGAAAACGGCGGTTGGACGCCTTCTTCGCCCGCGGCGGTTTACACGGAGGGCGGGCAGGGCTACATCGTGCAGTGCCTGTATAAAGGCACGGTTAAGCTCATCAAGGTGGAAGGCGCCACCGAGAACGGCGCGAGC
>CAZLRM010000158.1:0-1217 GCA_964561895.1 uncultured Christensenellaceae bacterium
ATGCGTCGCTTTCGTCGCCCGCCTTGATATTCGTCGTCTTGGCGATGACGCCCGTGACGCCCGTGATATTTACGTCTTCCTCAAGTTCATCAAGATCCGTCCTCGTCAGATAGGAGGGCCTCTCTCCCGTGAACGTAACATAAAGCAGATTGGACCCGAGGCTCTCTATCTGCCCGGTGATTTCCCCCGTCGCGCCCTGCACGACCGATATGAGCAGCGTGACCGCAACCACGCCGATGATGATTCCCAGCATCGTTAAAAACGAGCGCATCTTGTTTCCTTTTAGCGCAACAAACGCCATCTTGAGCGCCTGCGAAAACTTCATGCCGCGCCGCCCCCTCCCGTGCTGTCGGACACAATTTTGCCGTCGTGCATCTGTACCCGGCGCGAAGCCATGCCTGCGATACCCGGATCGTGCGTGATCAGTATGATGCCCCGGCCTTCGCGGTGAAGCCCGATCAGTATGTCCATGATCTCCCTGCCCGATTTGCTGTCCAGGTTACCCGTCGGCTCATCGGCGAGTATCAGCGTCGGATGCGTGGAGAGCGCGCGCGCAATCGCTACGCGCTGCTGCTGCCCGCCCGAAAGCTCGGTGGGCCTGTGCGCCATGCGGTCAGAAAGCCCAACCTTTGCAAGCGCATCGTTCACGCGCTTTCGGCGGTCAGCGAGCGGCAGCCCCTGATAGATCAGCGGCAGTTCGACGTTCTCATAAGCGGTCAGCTTGGACAGCAGGTTGAACTGCTGAAATATAAAGCCGATCTCCTTATTGCGTATCTGCCCGAGCTGACGTTCAGTGTAGTCGCCGATGGGCTGGCCGTTCAATATATACTCCCCTTCGTCCGCGAGGTCGAGGCAGCCGATGATGTTCATCAGCGTCGATTTACCGCTGCCCGAAGGCCCGATTACCGCGACAAACTCGCCATCCTTAACCTTAAGCGTTACGCCGGAAAGCGCGTGCACGGCGGCCTCACCCATCTGATAGGTTTTCTTCACGTCGCGCAGCTCAATCATTTGCCCGGCTCCGTCCTGCCATTCTGTGGCCCCATCGCCGCTTCGTTGCCTTGCCTCATGCCCATCATCTGCTCCTGCGTGCTGAGCTGCTTCACCTGAGGCACGGCAACATTGCCGCCCTCGGACAGTCCTTCCTTAATCTCAATGCTTACGCCGTCCGTGATGCCGGTCACCACCGGATGGGTAGCTACGATATAGTCCGCTTT
>CAZLRM010000158.1:1317-4382 GCA_964561895.1 uncultured Christensenellaceae bacterium
CCCGCGATATCCAGCTCGTCAATATCCACTTCTATTTTATATTCGCCGCTGCTTTGCACGGTAAACAGCTTCGCGCCGCCTTGCACGGTTTGGCCGGAGTTTAAATCCAGCCCCGATACCACGCCATCCTGCCCCGCGCATATCGTCAGGCCCGCGATATCTTCGAGCACATCGTTTAAATCGTCCTGCAAATCCTCGCGCGCGTCGATCTGTTCGTAGAGCGAACTTGAAAGCACCTCGCCTCTGAGTCTAAACAGCTTGTCCCCGCGCGAAACCTCATGCCCCGCCTTTTCGTAAATCTTTTTAATCTTGCCGCCGAAACCCTTGATGTATACGGGATGGGTGATCGCTATCGTTCCTTCGCCAAGCTGCGCACCGTCCTCTCCCGTCACGGATGCGACATCGCCAAGCGCAAAACCGCTGTTCTTAAAACGCACCGAAACACTGCCCGCTTCCACGGTGGCCACTTCGCCGGTCACGCTCTTTGCGCCAACCGAAACCGAAACGTGTTGCCCGGGCAACAGCTCTGAATCTGTGCTGACGGTAACCTCCAGTAAATCGTCCGGACAGATCACCATCAGCGCGCCGTCCCGATCGGTAATGACATCCGCCGATTCGCCGATTGCGGCATATACCGCCATCACCGTGCCATCCACGGGCGAATAAATATAGTCGCCGCCCGATACGCTGCGCATCGAAGCAATCGCCGCATCGGCGTCGTCAATCTGCTGCTGCAGCGAATCCTTTTGGGATTCTAAGTCGTCGCTGGTGAGCACCGCGACAATATCTCCCTTACCGACTGTGTCGCCGTCTTCATAGAAAACCTGATCCACCGTAGCGGCAGTCCCTGCGTATACCGTTTCATCCTGAAGCGGCTGCACGCTGCCGGAACCTTTCACCGAAACCTCGATATCACCGCGCTTCACTTCCACCAAATCATATGTCGTTTTACCCGCCGCCTCAAGGTTGCTGCGCATGCGCAGGTATCCCAGTACACCCAGCAGTACGATCACTCCGACAACGATCCATATAACGATTCTTTTTCTGCTCTTCCGTTTGGCCATATCCGCCCTCCATGGTATGTATGCAAAACTTTTCCTTTGAAATGTATTCTACCAGATTATTATCTTTTGGATATGATATAAGCTCTGCTTTTACAGAATATTCACACTGTAGTTAGTCGTTTCATACTTTACTTACGCTTTAAGCAGCGCCTCCAGTGCTTCAAAAACGCTGCGCACGCCGTAAACCTTGATTCCCGGCGGTACTTTGAGCCCCGATTCGTTGGCCTTGGGAATTACCGCGTGCGTAAAACCCATTTTGGCGCATTCGATGAGCCGCTTTTCCGCCTGCCCGACGGAGCGCACCTCGCCCGTAAGCCCTACCTCGCCCAGCACTACCGAGTTGCATATCGCCTTATCGCGCAGGCTGGAAACGATGGCTGCCGCCATCGCAAGATCCGCCGCAGGCTGGCCCAGCCGGATGCCGCCCACCACATTGACGTATACGTCCTGCCCGCCTACATGCAGCCCCATGCGCTTTTCCAGCACCGCAAGCATCAGCGCGAGACGACCGGCGTCCATACCTGCCGCCATGCGCCGCGGCACAGGCAGCGATGTGGACGAAACGAGCGCCTGCACCTCAAGCAGCACAGGCCGCGTGCCTTCTATGGAAGGGTACACACAAGACCCGGAAGCGCCGTTGCTGCGCTCCGAGAGCAGCATCCCAGAAGGGTTTTCGACCTCGGCCATACCGTCCTCGCGCATATCAAACACGCCGATCTCATTTGTGGAACCGAAGCGGTTTTTGACAGCGCGCAATATACGAAACGTCCCCTGCCGCTCGCCCTCAAAATACAACACTGTATCTACCATGTGCTCGAGTACGCGCGGCCCGGCAATCGCGCCCTCCTTGGTGACATGGCCGATGATGAACACAGCTGCGCCGCCCGTCTTGGCTTCGCGCGTTAAAAGCGAAGCGCATTCGCGTATCTGGCTCACGCTCCCCGGCGCGGTGGAAAGCCGCGCGGATACCATCGACTGTATCGAGTCCACCACCACGAAGTCGGGCGAAATACTGCGCATGCGCTCGATCGCGCCCAGCATGTCAGTTTCGGCCATCAATAGCACTTCGCCGCTGGCTTTTAGGCGCTGCGCGCGCAGCTTCACCTGCCGCAGCGATTCCTCTCCCGTGATGTAGAGTACTTTTTTACCTGCGCGCACGAGGCTGCTTGCCACCTGCATGAACAGCGTCGATTTGCCGATACCCGGCTCGCCGCCCGCAAGCACCACGGAGCCCTCCACAACGCCGCCGCCCAATACCCTGTCCAGCTCGCAAAAGCCAGTCGTCCAGCGCGCGTCGTCCTGCGCCGGTACATCCTTCAAATATACGGCGGACGCTGCGGACGCGGTTGCTGTGCGCTTTTCGGGTGCGGCGACCACGGTCTCCTCCATCGCGTTCCACGCGCGGCAGGCGGGGCACTGCCCCAGCCACCTTACGCTCTCATACCCGCATTCGCTGCATACGAACGCCGTTTTTTCTTTCGCCATACGCCGCTCCTTTTTACATTCTGTGTATCATTATAAGGGAATGCGGGATTTACGCAATAGAGAAGCGCCTCACGGCCTTGACCCATTTTCCAAGATAATAAAAAATGCCGCCCGCAGATGCGTTCGGCATTTTTAAAGGAGAAGATTCTATTCGATCGCGATATGTTTTTCTTCGGGTGCCGCCTTGGGCAGCGTAATATAGAGCACGCCGTCCTCCATCTTCGCGCTGATACCCGCTTCGTCGATATTCTTAAGCGTAAAGCTGCGCGAGGCTTCTCCGTAAAATCGTTCGCGGCGCAGGTAGTTTTCTTCCTTCTTTTCCGTGCTCTCCTCCGCCTTGACGGAAATCGTCAGTACGTTCTCCTGACATACGATCTGCACGTCGCTTTTCTTTACGCCCGGAAGCTCTGCCTCGACGATAAAGCTGTCCTTGGTTTCGCGCACATCCGCACGGATCGCAGGCATCTGCAAACCGCCAAGAAGCCTGCCGCCCCAAACTCCCAATTGCCCTTCATA
>CAZLRM010000159.1:0-4350 GCA_964561895.1 uncultured Christensenellaceae bacterium
TCGTCATAGGTGTCGTTGGCTTCAAACGGCGTCACCCAGTCGCCCAGGTAATAGAGCGCGTTGCACAGTATCAGCTCCGTGGCTTTGTCCGGCTCCTGCTCGAGCAGTTTCTCGATCTTTTCATGCGTCTTGCCGCTCACCCATTTGTTGATATCGTCCATCGCGCCGGGTATTTTGAGCGGATACGCGTCCGCCATGAAATCGCCCGTGCAGATATCCACAAAATCCTTATTGAAAGTATAATGTGAGCCCAGCCAGAGCGAGTTCGCGGCTTCCATGCCGCCCGTATTGGCGCGCCACATCAAAGATTTGCACGCCGCGATTATCTGCTCGTCGGTCAGCGCGGAAAGCCCCAGCGCGTCCTTCATCTGCTGAGCCGTAGCCCCCGCAGCGCCCGCGCGCGTCATCGCAAGCGCAAGCTCCATGCTGACAGGCGACACCGCGAGGTTTTCATTCGTACCATACAACAATTTCGCGGCGCCGAAACCAAAATCGTTCACGCCGAGCGAAAACTCACCACCGAGCGATGTGACAGGCTGCGGGAGCAGCTCCCCTTTATAGGCCACCGCCGCGGCATCATCGCCATCAGATAGCGCGCCGCATCCCGTCAATGCGAAACACAAGACCAAAACCACCGACAGAATCTTTTTCATATGAACCTCCTTATTCCTACGCCGGGTTGTTCACGACACCGAGAAACGCGATCGTACCGTCTTCCCGTGAGTAAATCGCGAACACGAACGGACGGTCCGCATGGAACTCCGCGATATCCTCGGGCGGCATCGCCGCGCCGTCGCGCATAATCACCACGGTAACCGCCGCGGCTTCCGCGCCCAGTTCATCCACCTTCACAAAGCACTTGTGCAGCACTTCGTCAATGCACAGCCGATTTGGCTGCGCCGTCATCGCGGAAAAATCCGCGCCTCCGCCAAACGCCGTATCCATACCCATGCCGATCAGCGTTTCCTTCAGCGACGTAAAATACGAAAACTCGAACTTGGGCAGGCCGATACGCGTGTCACGGCTCTGCGTTCCGGAAAGCGCAGCCGCAAAATCATCTCCCGAAAGCGAAGAAAGCAGCTCGTGCACGGTGCTTCCCTGCGCGGGCAGCAGAAACGCCATCGCGTACTGCCCCTCGTCCGCCTCACTGACAAAATTCAACGTAATCATGGAGAAGTCCTTGTTTTCGAAGTACGGTACGGCGCGCGTGCTGTGCATGAAGGGCACGTCAACGCTGCCTGACGGAGCAGAAAACGCTTCGTCGTACGTGTCGTTTGCTTCAAACGGCTCCGCCCAGTCACCGAGGAAGTACAGCGCGTTGGCCAGCACCATGGCCGCATCGGCGCTGAGCTCCTCTTGTATGATGTCGTTGATGCACCCGTGCGTTTTCTCTCCCGCCCAGCTGTTGATATCGTCCATCGCACCGGGTATATGGAGCGCGTACGCGTCGGCCATGAAATCATCCGCGCAGGTTTTAGCGAACGCGTCGCTTAAGGCAAGCCCCTCGCGCACCCATATCGCGTCGGCGGCCTCCATGCCGCCCGTGTTGGCGCGCCACATGAGAGAGCGGCACGCGCCCGCAATCTCTTCATCGGTAAAGCCGGAAAGTGCCAGCGTTTCAGTCATATCCGCTTTCGTCCGCCCCGCCGCGCCCGCGCGCGTCATGCAAAGTACAAGCTCGATACTGGCGGGCGATATCGCAAGGTTGCTGTCCCCGCCATAAAGCCTCGACGCGGCTTTAATGCCAAAGTCGTTGACGCCGCTCACGAAGCGGCCATCCAGCGCCGCGATGGGCTGCGCTTTCAGCTCCGCCGTAATCCTTAGCGGTACAGTTTTCACCGCCGCTGCGGCGCTGCTTTCGCCGGATGGTGCTATGCCGGGCGCGGTCTGCACCGCGCATCCAGCCAGTATCAGCATTGCTAATACCGAAAACGCCGACTTTTTCATTCTTTTGCCCCTTAGAAAGTTTGTTAAAGTTAGGACGCTCTCCGATAAGAAAAAGTTCCATTATCAGGCTGTGGTTTTTCACGATACTCGTCACATACTTTGCAAAAACGCGTATGTTTTGTATACGGCTGAAAGCGAAATGTCAGAATTCGTACGGGAATCTATAAAAACGGTGTCGCTTTCGGGACCGACGGTTCGCGCGGCTTTGCGCACATCGGTGCAGTCTGCGGCATCGAAGGAATGATACAACGGAACATGTGCATATCGGGGAGATCAGGGCGCTATTGAAAGTAAAAAAGCACTTGCATATATATATAAATTGATGTAATATCATGTCGGTAGGAAAGCAGCACGGTAGGTATTTTTATTTTTCCAATTTTTGTAGTATGGGAGGAAGGTAGTTATGGTTGCCCAAATCGTCATTCTTTGCATTTATGTCATCATTCTCTTAGGTATCGCATTCTTTTCACGGCGCAAAGCCAAAACCGTCAACGACTTCTTTTTAGGCGGGCGCAACATGGGCGCCTGGATGACGGCGTTTGCCTATGGCACAACGTACTTTTCCGCTGTTATATTCATGGGGTACGCGGGTAAATTCGGCTGGGGCATGGGCGTATCCGTCACATGGGTCGGTATCGCCAACGCGCTGATCGGCTCGTTCCTCGTATGGAAGCTGATGGCAAAGCCCACGCGCGAAATCACGCAGCGCCTGGACGCTTCCACAATGCCTGATTTCTTCAAGAAGCGCTATCAATCACCCAAATTGAAAATCACCGCGGCGCTGCTGATATTCATATTCCTCGTACCGTATTGCGCAAGCGTTTATCAGGGCTTAGGCATTTTCTTTGAAAGCGTATTCCATATTGATTATATATACTGCATGATCGTGATGGCAGTGCTTACCGCGGTCTATCTGCTGTCGGGAGGCTACATCGCTACGGCATTGGCCGATTTCTTCCAGGGTATCGTCATGCTCGTAGGCGTTTTGCTGATGGTGGGCTTTGTGCTGGGAAGCCCGCAGGTCGGAGGCTTATCCGCCGGGCTCGAGAAGCTCTCAAAGATTCCGGAAGTCGGCCCCGCGCTTTCCGCGCCGTTTGGTTCGGCAGGGAATGCCATCGGGCTTATCTCCACCATACTGCTCACAAGCCTTGGCACATGGGGATTGCCGCAGATGGTGCATAAGTTCTACGCAATCCGCGACGCTAAAGCGGTTAAAAGAGGAACGATTATTTCCACGCTGTTCGCGCTCGTCATCGGCGGCTGTTCCTATTTCGTAGGCGGCTTTGGCCGGCTGTTCGCTTCCGGATTTTCTGCTGAAACTACGCAGGCAATCGCCGACAAGAACCTGGATGTGATTATGCCGGATGTCTTGGGGCAGGCGCTGCCGCCGTGGATGCTGGGGCTCATACTCGTGCTGCTGCTTGCGGCTTCCATGTCCACGCTCTCTTCGCTCGTGCTTGTGTCCTCGTCATCCATTTCGATGGATCTGATCAAAGGTTCCATCAAGCCGCAGATGAGCGAGAAAAGCTCGATGGTTTGGATGCGCAGCCTGTGCGCGCTGTTCGTGCTGATTTCGCTGATACTCGCGCTTTTCAAGGTTCAGGCCATATCCACATTGATGTCGTATTCGTGGGGCGCGCTTTCGGGCTGCTTCCTCGCGCCGTTCTTACTCGGTGTGCGTTGGAAGGGCATGACCAAGGCAGGCGCATGGGCCGGTATCATTACAGGCCTCACGGTCGTCGTACCGCTGATGGTGCTGGGATCGATTCCCGGCATATTACCCGCGTGGATGTCCCCGCTGACAATCGGCGCAATGGCAATGCTGGCCTCGCTCATCGTAACACCCATCGTCAGCCTGATTTCGAAAAAGTTCGACGCGGCGCATATCACCTCGGTATTCGGCGAAGACAAGGCCAAAGCAGCCGCAGAAGGCGAAGCTGTTCAGGCATAAATCAGGATATCAAAAAAGGACGGTTGCCCGTCCTTTTTTTGATTCCGATGACAAACTTACGTTTGTCATCGGTTTTAATGTGTTATTTTTCGAGCGCCTCGCAGATGGTTTTACCAAGCTTCTCGGCTTCCGCGAGTTCCTTATCGTCGGGGTATAGCCTTGCGCTGGATGAGCCCAGCACCTCCGCACCGATATCGCGCAACCGCTCGCTTAAAAATTTGATCGCCTCGCCGCTCCAGCCGAACGAGCCGAACACCGCCGCGGGCTTACCCTTCACGGTATATGTGGATACCGACGCAAGCACGTCCCATACGGGCTTTAAGGCATCGCGGTTGATCGTGGGTGAACCCACCGCAAACGCGTCGGCCTTGTGTATCTTCGCAGCGCACTCCGCAGAATCGGCCTGTGATACATCCTGCACCTCCACGTCGTACCCCGCTTCGCGCACTACG
>CAZLRM010000160.1:0-4335 GCA_964561895.1 uncultured Christensenellaceae bacterium
GCGCGCATCCAGCGCTTCCAGTGCCTCCTTGTACCCTTGTACGTTGTTACGGTGGCCGTACAGCATATCAAAATCCACGAGGTTAGAGAATACGAGGCCGTCAAAATCCTCGCGGATGTAGTCTATCGTCGCAGTCACGCCCGAATCGTTGTCGGTCGTGTGATTGCTTTTTGTCAGGCCGACGCCCGCAAATATGTCCTCGATCTTACCTACGCCCGCAACCCCCAGCCCCGCTGCCTTTACAGCGGTGAGTATCGTCTCCCCGGGCGGCGCGAAAGAAAAGTCGCGGCGGTTTCTCGTGCGCGTGTAATTGCCCTCCGTACCGATGAACGGCCTTGCGATCACACGGCCTACCGCAAGGCTGCCTATCAGCATCTTCCTTGCTGTTTCACAGATTTTATATTGTTCCGCTATGGGTACAACATCCTCGTGCGCCGCAATCTGGAATACGCTGTCCGCGGATGTGTATACAATCAACGCGCCCGTTTCCACGTGCTGCTTCCCGAGCAGCCTGATGATCTCCGTGCCGGATGCGGCGTAGTTGCCTATGGTTTTGCGCCCTACTGCTTGCTCAAACGCGCGAATGAATTCCTCCGGGAAGCCTTGCGGGAACGTCGGAAATGGCTGTTTCAGCGCGAGTCCCGCGATCTCGAAATGCCCACCCGTGGTATCCTTGCCCGGGAACACCTCCGCAGCGCGCCCGTATGCGCCGATGACTTCTCCGCTGTATTTCAGCTGCGGCTTTAATCGGCACAAGCCGAGCCTCGCGAGGTTATTTAATCTTATATCAGGAAACGCTTCGATGATATGCCCCAGCGTGTCGGAGCCTTCGTCCCCGAAGCGCGCCGCGTCGGGCATCGCACCCGCGCCTACGCTGTCCATCACAACGATGATGAATTTGCCCATATCGCACACCCTCCCCCGTATACTTTTATTATAACACGGGAAAAGCGCCTTCACACAAGGCAATGCAATTTAATAAGATATGCATGTTTGTTTTTCTGCATTTCGATTGTGTTGAGTACCCGTATACCTTTCTATTCTACTTCAACTGAGAATGCGTAATAAACAGTCCCTTGCTCCCATTTCCCTGTTACTTCATAGACTACTGTTCCATTCAATTCAGGCACCACGATTTTACCCCCAACTAATGACTGCTTTATTGGCTCGTTGTCCTTCCATATGTCAACAGTAACGTCCGAAGGTGTGTCGCTGAAGCTTAATGTCAGCGAAGCTTTTGGGGGGGCGGATAACGGGGTCTCGTTTTTAACCAATTCTGGAGGAGCGACTGCGTCCGCTTCAATTCCTGTCCTAGTACCGTCATCATTTTCAATATGCCAGGAATATGTTCCTCTTTTAGCGTCTATGCTTTTATCCTGGTATGATACCTTTAATGTAGGCGGATTGAATAATACCGCTAATGCAGACGGGTTATCTATTTGTACCTCTTTGTCTAATGCGCTTGTTTTATTATTCTCACATCCTATCAATGAGAATAACAGAAGGCATATCAAAAGTACTAATAACCACTTTTTGATAACTGCCATGTTAACCACCTCTTTTCAAACAGATTTGTCTGCTCGATATCAATGGTTCCATTGGTAATGGTATATTTTTCTATCCCCGTTGTCAACATCTTTCTATTCTTACCTTTGAGATAAAAACAGCCTTCTGCACAAGCTTTTCGTCTCATTGGTGATACTCATGATATCTTTTGTGAATTCGTATGATTATCAGCCGCAATTGATACTATCCGCAGCATTATTATCATCTGCCCCCTCCTGAAGATTCGCTATTCCTTCCCTGTAATATTTCCCTGATAACAGCACGCTCATTGCCAGTATGATTATCAGAATCGCGCAGATAATCACCATTGTCTGAATGCGCACCCCATCGGCCAGCGGTCCGAATATCGCCATGCCAAGCGGCATAAAGCCAGTAAACATCACATTTACCAGACTGAACACTCTGCCCATCATGGCCGGATCGGTTTTCTCCTGAACCAAAGTAAATACCGATGTTTGCGCCGCAGGTATGGCAAGGCCAATGAAGAACATTAGCACGGCGAATACCCAGAACAAGTTGATAAAACCAACAGTGAGAGAAGCAGTTCCAAGAATGATTGCCCCTAAAAAGAATGTTTTGTTACGGTTTTTAAAACCTCCCGTTGTGCCAAGCAGCAGCCCCCCGATGAACATTCCCGCAAAACCGACCGTTTCGTTAATCGTCAGAAACAGCACATTATCTCCGAATGTCCGTTCTATCATCAGCGCCGCGAGAAAGCCGGAAGGAACGCACAGGAATATATACGCTCCATATGTGGCAAGCAGCCTTCTTAAAAACCGATGATTCCATGTAAACCTGAAGCCCTCTTTCATTTCCGAGAACACGGATTGTTTTTCTGTTTTTTCAGCCAGCTTGCATGGTATTCTGATTGCGGAAAATATGGCAATGCCGATTGCCGCTGTTGCAACGTCGATAAAAAGTATGTTGTAAATCGGGCCTATTGCCATAATAGCGCCTGCCGCAACAGGAGATATAAACTGTATCGCGGATTGTATGCTTCCGTTAATACCGTTCACACGCATCAGCCCTTCTTCGGGAACAAGCTGTGGTATCATCGCGTTTACGGCCGGCGTCTGAATGCCGCTGCCAAGCGAGCGTATCGCTGAAACGGCGATTATCATGGGCAGCGCATGTTCACCGGTATTGCCCGTCAGCATAAAAAATGCAAGAAGCAGCGTTGCAGCGGCTATTGATACATCCGCAATGATAATGATTCTTTTTTTGTTGTAACGGTCTGCCAGCACGCCCCCAAATAACGACATCAGCATTTGCGGCAAAAAAGCGGCCAAGGTTAACACCGTTACCCACATTCCCGATGAGGTTTCCAGCGTGACATACCAGATGACCGCCATCTGCACGATTTGCGAACCAAAAAGCGAGATCCCCTGACTCAGCAGAAATGCAGCTGTCTTTCTGCGCCACTGCGGCACAGGAGTATTATTTTGTTCCATTGTCTCCCCTCCATCGTTTTGTTAAAAATATACCACCCGAAACTACATTGGTGGCATACTGGAGGGTTATTATCTTTTTCGGATTGCTTTACTCGCCTGGCACTTACAGTACTCTTTACTGCATAGTGCCGAGTATTTTCAGCATATCCAGCGCGTCTATTTGCGCCATTTGCAGCGCGGTGATATACCGGTCCGCCGCGCTGATAATATCCTCATCCTGGCCGGGTGTATCAATACTTTTTCTGATATTCATCTCCCCGCTGTCCATTCGTTTTAGCATTCTGAGAATTGCCATCATGGAATAATGCGCATTGCGCAGTGTCCGTATGATCTTAAGCCGGTTGATTTCCCTTGTCCCATACTTTCTGTATCCATTCACATCCCTCGGAACAGCAATAAGCCCGTTCCTTTCCCAGTCCCGCAATATGTCCGCTGTAACACCAATATGACAGGCAACATCCTTTCTTTTGCTTACCGATATTACTTCCTCTGACTTCTGACTGTCCATAATAATATCAGTCACGATTTTGATAGCTTCCTCAGCACTCAACGCTTCTTCTTTCAAATGCTCATAATACCCTTGCGTTTTTAAATATGCTCCCATAATGTCATCCGCTGCCGCAGTTTTAACTATTTCATATGCTTCGCTTCTGAGCCTGCCGCTGATAATTTCTGCACGGAAAGCGGCCCGAAGCAACCGCAGCTGCAATATATGCTTATCAGTAAAAACGCGGTACCCGTTTGGTTCCCGGGGTATCGTGGGAAGGAGTGCCATCTCCTCATAAAACCTTATGGTGTTGGGATGAACCCCTATGATTTTTGCGACCTGAGATGTTTTATAGACCGTGATTAAACACCATCCTGACATCAGAAAAACGGCTCTACTCAGGCCGTTCGTCTTCTTTGGTGATGTACGCAATGTCTTTCTTTTTTAGCCGCGCGCGCGCCAGCAGATCCGGCCGTTTCCTCGCGGTTTCTTCCAGAGATTTCTGCCGTCGGTACGTTTCCACATTGGCGTGATGCCCGGAAAGCAGTACTTCGGGGATGCTCTCGCCGTCCCATATGGCAGGCTGCGTATACTGCGGATACTCGAGCAGCGATTCGGAGAAAGACTCGCCCTGCGCGGAAGTATCGTTGCCCAGCACGCCGCCCACATGCCGGATACATGAGTCGATCAGCGCCATCGCGGCGATCTCCCCGCCCGTGAGTACAAAGTCGCCCATGGATATTTCGATGTCAATATGGCGTTTCAGCACGCGCGCGTCCACGCCCTCGTAATGCCCGCAGAGTATGTTGACCGTGCGGTACTGCGACAGTT
>CAZLRM010000161.1:0-4282 GCA_964561895.1 uncultured Christensenellaceae bacterium
TAAAGGCACGGTTAAGCTCATCAAGGTGGAAGGCGCCACCGAGAACGGCGCGAGCGTTGTATCGTCCGTCAACGTCGGCGAGGCAATGGGTACAAGCGAGCCTAACAACTTTGAGGCGACGCCCGCCGTGTTTGGCAACACGATCGTCGTGGGCTCGCGAAGCGGCCACTTCTTCTTTATAAAAATCAGCTGAAATGCGCAATATATAAGAAACCTACTGAAATGAGCGGGCGGATAATACCCACGAGGGCACTTTATCCGCCCCTATACATTTTTCCTACAACAGCATCTTCAAGATTCGCGGGATGTACAGTATGAATACTCATATGTGAACAGCCTTTTTCTTATCTGCGTGATAAAGTCACGGTAAAACAATACTTTTCGATATACGATCATGTTGTGAAAAAAATATCGAAAACGGAGAAACTAGCGATATGAAGGTCAACGTAATTCGGGAAAGATGCCCGCAGAACCACCGCTGCCCATCCTTACGCGTATGCCCAACAGGCGCGCTGAATCAGAATGGTTTTGCGGCGCCATCCGTCGATCAGGATCAATGCATCGCATGCGGCAAGTGCGTGCGGTTTTGCCCCAAAGGCGCTTTAAAATTAGCGGAGGAGAGGTAACCAAAATGGCAAGGAAAGTCGTAATCGTAGGCGGCGTGGCGGGCGGCGCAAGCTGCGCGGCGCGTCTGAGGCGGCTTGATGAAACCGCTGAGATCATTATGATAGAGAAAGGCCCGTATATCTCTTTTGCCAACTGCGGGCTGCCGTACCACATCGGCGGCGTGATCGAGCAGCGCGAAAAGCTGCTGCTGCAAACGCCCGGCTCGTTTAAAGCGCGCTTTAACGTGGACGTGCGCGTGGGCAGCGAGGTGACCGCGATCGACCGCGCGAAGAAAACCATCACGGTTAAATCCGGCGCTTCGACCTACACCGAAAGCTATGATACGCTCGTACTCTCCACCGGTTCCTCTCCCATCGTACCTAAGATTCCCGGTGCGGATAACCCAAAGGTGATGCAGCTCTGGACGATACCCGATATGGACGCGATCATCAAAACCATCGGTGACACCAAGGCGCAGTCCGCCGTCGTCGTGGGCGGAGGGTTCATCGGCCTTGAGATGGCGGAGAACTTAAAACACTTAGGGCTGTCCGTCACGCTCGTCGAAATGCTCGACCAGGTGATGCCTCCGATTGATTTCGAGATGGCGCAGATGCTGCACAAGCACATGGCCGACAGCGGCGTAGGCCTCGCTTTGGGCGAAGGCGTGGAGAAGTTCGAAGATACGGACGAGGGCGTGCGTGTGGTCACCAGCAAACGCAGCATCGATACCGATATCGTGGTGCTTGCGATCGGCGTTGCGCCCAACTCGCAGCTCGCGAGGGACGCAGGGCTTACCCTCAATGCCAGAGGCTGCATCGTGGTGGACGAAACCCTCAAAACCAGCGACGAAAACATATACGCCGTGGGCGACGCGGTGGAGACCGAGAACTTCGTTTCGCACGAGCGCGCGATGATCCCATTGGCGGGGCCCGCCAACAAGATGGGCCGCATGGCGGCGGACAACATCTGCGGCATGAACCGGAAGTACAAGGGCACGCAGGGCGCTTCGGTCGCCAAGGTGTTCGACATGACTGTGGCCAATGTGGGGCTGAACGAAAAGCAGCTGCGCGCATCGGGCAAGGCCATCAACGCGGACTACAAGGTGACGATGATGCACCCGCTTTCCCATGCGGGCTATTACCCGGGCGGCATGCCGCTGACGCTCAAAGTCATTTTCGCCAAGGTGGACGGGCGCATATTGGGCGCGCAGGCCGTGGGTTACAAAGGCGTGGAGAAGCGCATTGACGTGATCTCGACCGCCATGCGCTTTGGCGGTACGGTATACGATTTAGAGGAGACGGAGCTGTGCTACGCGCCGCCGTATTCCTCCGCGAAAGACCCCGTCAACATGGCGGGCTTTACAGCGGCAAACGTGCTGGAAGGCACGGTGGACAACGTGACCTTCGGCGAGCTTTCTGCCCTGCCTAAGGATACGATATACCTCGACATCCGCACCGCTGCCGAGGTGCAGATGGGCGCGATACCCGGCAGCGTGCACATCCCCGTGGACAGCCTGCGCGAGCAGCTTGCCAACCTCGACAAAACCAAGCCGTACGTGGTCTACTGCGCCGTGGGCATACGCGCCTACATCGCGTGCCGTATACTCATGCAGAATGGCTTTACGAACGTGCGCAACCTTGCGGGGGGCTACACCACTTACCGCGCGGCGAGCGGCGATTATACGCTGCGCGCCGAGAACGCACCCAAGACCGAAACCAGCAAGCCCATGGCTGCCTCCGGCAAAGACGCGCACACCATCCGCGTGGACGCGTGCGGGCTGCAATGCCCCGGCCCGGTGATCAAGCTGTTTGATGCGATGTCGGCGGCGGAGAACGGCGACGTGATCAACATCACCGCGACTGACCCCGGCTTTTTTGCGGACGCGGCGGCATGGAGCGCGCGCACGCACAATACCTACGTAAAAGGCGAGCGGACGGACGACGGCTTTTCGGTTTGGATCAGGAAGGGCTGCGAGGGCGAAAGCGCGACAGCGGGCGCGTGCACCACGGGCGGCAACGACAAAGCGATGATCGTGTTCAGCGGCGACCTTGACAAGGCGCTCGCGAGCTTCATCATCGCGAACGGCGCTGCCGCGATGGGACGCAAGGTCACGATGTTCTTCACGTTCTGGGGCCTCAACATACTGCGCCGCCGCGAGAAGGTACGCGTTAAAAAGAGCTTCATCGAGCGCATGTTCGGCGCGATGATGCCGCACGGCACAAGCAAGCTCACGCTCTCCAAAATGAACATGCTGGGGCTGGGCAGCGCGATGATGAAGGGCATCATGAAAAAGAAGAACGTGGCGGCGCTCGACGACCTGATTGCGCAGGCGCGCAAGAACGGCGTGAGGCTGGTGGCCTGCACGATGTCCATGGACGTGATGGGCATCCGCAAGGAGGAGTTCATCGACGGCGTGGAGCTTGCGGGCGTGGCCAGCTACCTCGCCGCGGCGGAGAACTCCAACACGAATTTGTTTATATAGGATATGGGATGTGCGTAAGGAAGGGGCCTCTGGGAGCGGAGGCTCCTCTGTGTATTTTTATACATGCTTATTATATTTTTCCTTCATTACTTGTTTGTCAGTTTCAGCTCAAAGTTTTCAACACATCATCATAGGTTAACGGTGAGCATGCTTTCGCAAATTCATACCCATAAGCAGTTAAACTTATCATCCCGTATCTGTATTTAGCATTTTCGATATGGTTTCCATTCCGCAACCTAGTAAAATCTTCTTCAAGTTTTTTAAATGAAGCACCTGAAATATTCGTATCTTTATTAAAAATATAGTTAATCTCAATCAATCCATTCCGCAATAATGAGGATATAACAATATTCGATTTTTGAAACCCAAAATCATCCGCTAAAACGCAAAAATGATTCATATTATTAGGTATACTCACTACTTTTTCATCTACTGAAATAATGAAAAAAATAACACGGTCTCTACCGAAAGCAAATTTATCTATTGCATTTGCATCTTCAGCAGATAAATTTTTTATTATTTCAATAAAGCCCGGATGTACTGATTCTGAAGTATCCGAATTTAAAGAGGATGAAATTAAACTGGAAAACATATTTCGGATTTCATCAACATCAATTCTATATTTTGTTGCCTCTAATGCTGGACCAATAATACTCTCTTTTGGTTCAACTCTTTTCTCTTCTGGTATTGCAGCAATTTTTGCACTTAATTCCTTTTTGAATTTTTCGAAATTGATTTCTCTTTTAATTTCTATTTCTTTTTTTTTATAAGTAATTCCCCCAAATATTATTTCAATCAAATCAGATAATTTTTCACCCAAAGTTATTGCCGGCTTCTCTAAAGTTTTATTCACAATCTCTGGCAATTCAACCTTTACTTCGATACTATTATCACCCATGTTATTACCTCATTATTCTTTGAAATTAACATGCTTTGTACTATCCTACAGAACTAACATAATAATAAATGTACCTAGAATTATTCGACACCCATCCCCATATTTCCTGCAATGCCATAAATGCGCATGCCGCAGGGGCGCAAGGCAGGCGGGTAACGCAAAAGGCTCCCTCAGTATGTGGGAGCCTTTATCTCTCATCGACGGTTTGTCCGGGTATGCCAGGAGGGCAGATTGAGCGCCTCCCGGTCAGCCCTTGTGATCGTTGAGCAGTGTCGTGATCGTCTTCTCCACGCTGT
>CAZLRM010000162.1:0-4278 GCA_964561895.1 uncultured Christensenellaceae bacterium
GCCCGATGAATGACAGCGCATGCTGTATGGAAGTGATTTCTTTGCGCGCGCTGAAATAAACGGAATTTGCGAGCTTTAGAAGTTTGAACGAAAGACCGAGGTCCCCTTCGATGATCTCCGCGATGTGAGAAAAGCTCGGATCATTATTATTCAGCTCGTTTAAGATATTAAACAGGTTAGAATTCAGCGAAGCGACCTCGCGGGAATTGAGCGTGGAAGGCTTGCAGAAAAAGCATCCTTGGAAATAATCGTATCCCAGCTTCATCGCAATGTTATAATCTTCGCGCATATCAAGCTGATCCGCGAGGAACTTCATTTTCTTGCCGTATTTTTTGATCAGCTTGGATTGCACATCCAGGCTCACAGACGGATAGTCGATCTTCACAACATCAGCAAGATCGAGCAGGGGCAGGTTGTATTCGTCAAATATGAAGTCACCCAGCGCGAGAGAATACCCCATGCCCTTGATACGCGTGCAGGCATCGACGGTATCCTGCGCAGCGGAAATGCGCTTTGGAATTTCAACGATGATATTGTGTTTGGGCAGCATCGTGGGGATGTCGGCATCCAGCAGTTCGTCGGAAAAGTCGATAAAGGCTTTGGTGCCCTCCGTAAGATCGTACAAGCCGAAAATAAAGAACGAATTATAAATCAATTCGGTAGCTGTCCGGTTATCACAGAGGTTATCGCTGCCCTGATGATATAAAAGCTCATAGCCGTGTATACCCATTTCGCGCTCGAATATTGGCTGCCTTGCGATATATGTGCTTTTATAAGACCCGCAGCCTGCTGCTTTCTGTGTTACCTTTGCTTCGCCGCTGTTCTTTTCTTCGCCCGCACCTCTTGGCCACTCGTTTAAGCTCAGCATACTTCCTCTTAATCTTCGGACGGATTGATGAATTATGGTTTCCATCGTATTTCTGTTCTGTTATTTATATCGGGGAAAAGAGCGCTTGCCTTTAACATTTCTGCCAACAGGCTGTAAATATGCTCACCCGCCATCAATGCTGTATTGATTTTATTTTACCTCTGTGCTATATTAATTTGAAAATGATAATCGTTATCAAATTAAAGAGAGAAGCGCGATGTCAAGAGATACCGGGTATAATACAAAACAGCGGGATTTGATACTGGCCTGCCTGAAAGAACATCAGTCGCAGCATGTGACGGCGGATAACATCATGGATTATTTGAAGGAGCAGGGTACATCCGTCGGACAGGCAACCGTATACCGTAATCTGGACAAGCTGATCAGAGAAGGCGTTGTCTTAAGGTATGCCGGCGCGGAAGGCCAGGGCGCATGCTTTCAGTATGTGGACTGCACAGAAAGCTGCACAGCGCATTACCATCTGGTATGCGTTGCGTGCGGGCAGATGATCCATCTTCAGTGTGAGTATCTGGACGAGATGACAGCGCACCTTTTGGAGCACCATCAATTCAATATCGATAAATATAAAACGGTGATTTACGGTTTGTGCAATACATGTTCTTCCGTTAAGAGTAACGGCGGTTCTGATAAGGAAAGTGTGGAATGAAAAAATTATTAACACTGATATTGCTGACTGCGCTGCTTACTGCTGCGCTCCCGGGCTGCACGCTAAACAAACAGGACGGCGAAGCTGCCGGTAAGCTTCGCATTGTAACGACGGTGTTTCCATTGTACGATTTTGCCAGGGCAGTGGCGGGCGGTCTTGCTGATGTGACGATGCTGATTGACCCGGGTGCGGAGGTGCATACATTCGACCCGACGACCGAGGACATCATAAAAATACGGGAATGCGACGTGTTTATCTACATCGGCGGGGAGAACGATATGTGGGTGGATACCGTACTTGAACCCTTGGATACCAGCGGCAAGACAGTCGTCCGATTGATGGACGCCGTGACGCCGGTAGAAGAGGAAACGGTGGAAGGTATGCAAGCGGAGAAAAACGAAGCGCGGGAAGAACACGGGAAAATCGGATACGACGAGCATATCTGGACTTCGCCGAAAAACGCGATACTGATGGTTTCCGCCATCGCGGATGCGCTGGGCAAAGCGGACAGCGCAAACGCGAAAATCTATGTGCAAAACGCGCAAAGTTATACGGAGCAGATTGCGCAGGTGGACGATCAAATTCAACCCATTGCGGAAAACGCTTCGAGCAAGCTCATTGTTGTCGCAGATCGGTTTCCGTTCCGGTATCTTGCAGATGAGTTTGGATTCAGCTATTGCGCGGCTTTTGCCGGCTGCAGCAGTGAAACGGAGGTATCCGCGGGTACGCTTTCGTATCTTATTGACAAAGTCAAAGAGAACGGCATTGGCTATGTATACTACATTGAATTCAGCAACCGGCAGGTAGCCGAGGCTGTGAGCGAGCAGACGGGCGCTGATATGCTTCTGCTTCACTCGTGTCATAACGTCACCAAAGAAGAGTTTGACACGGGAGTCACATATCTTTCGTTGATGCAGCAAAACGCGGCGAATCTTAAAAAAGGACTGGAGTAGGCAATGGCACTGATTTCCTGCGAAAACGTAACGATCAAGTACGACGGCAGAACGGCGGTGGATGATGTGAGCTTTGCGCTGGAAGCAGGCGATTATCTTTCCATCGTGGGGGAAAACGGCAGCGGAAAAAGCACGCTCATAAAGGGGATATTGGGGCTGATCAAACCGTCGTCCGGCGCAATCTGTTTAACGGGCCTTAAGCAAAAGCAGATCGGGTATATGCCGCAGCAGACGGATGTCCAGAAGGACTTTCCGGCCAGCGTCATGGAGGTCGTGCTATCCGGCTGCCTGAACCGCTGCGGAGCGCTGCCTTTTTATTCGCTGCCGGAAAAGCGGCGCGCTTTAGGATGTATGGACCGGCTTCAAATCGACGGATTCCAGAAAAAATGCTACCGGGAACTTTCGGGGGGCCAGCAGCAGCGTGTACTTTTGGCGCGCGCGCTGTGTGCCACCGAGAAGCTGCTGCTGCTCGACGAGCCTGCGGCGGGGCTCGACCCCGTGATAACTGCGGAGCTATATGAACTGATCGATCGTATGAATGCGCAGGACGGCATCACGGTCGTCATGGTATCGCACGACGTGCATACCGCAGTGCAGTGCGGAAATAAGATACTGCACATGGACAGGAAAAACGCGTTTTTCGGCAGCCGGGAAGATTATCTGAAAACCGACATCTGCCGCAGGATGATGGGGGTGCATACGCATGCTTGAACTTTTAAGCGAGTTGTTTTCCTATACGTTCATCGTGCGCGCGCTCATCGTGGGCACGCTTGTGGCGCTGTGCGCGGCGCTTCTGGGCGTGAGCCTCGTGCTGAAGCGCTATTCGATGATCGGCGACGGGCTTTCGCATGTGGGCTTCGGTGCGCTTTCGGTATCATTAGCGCTGGGGTTTGCCCCGCTGCAGGTATCGCTGCCCGTGGTGACGGTTGCGGCTTTTCTACTGCTGCGCCTGAGCGAGCGCAGCATGATCAAGGGCGACGCGGCGATCGCGCTGATTTCAAGCAGCGCCATCGCGATCGGCATCATCGTGGTTTCGCTGACGACGGGTATGAACGTGGACGTGTACAACTACATGTTCGGCAGCATACTTGCGATGAGCGGCAGCGACGTATATTTAAGCATCGGCGTATCGGCGGTGGTGCTCGTGCTGTTCGCGGTTTTTTACAACAAGATATTTGCGGTGACGTTCGACGAAAACTTTGCAAAAGCCACGGGAACAAAAGCCGGGCGCTACAATATGCTGATCGCGCTGCTGACCGCGCTGACCATCGTGGTGGGTATGCGCATGATGGGCGCGATGCTGATTTCGAGCCTGATCATATTCCCGGCGCTTACCTCCATGCGCGTATTCAAAAGCTTCCGCAGCGTGGTCATTTCCTCGGCAATATTGTCGGTAATCTGCTTTTTTATCGGTATTTTCATCTCTTTTGTCTGGTCGGTGCCGGTGGGCTCGGGCATCGTGGTGGTCAACCTTGCCGCGTTCATTGTGTTTTCAGGCGTGAAGCTGGTTATTAAAAGGGTATAATGTTTTTGCGGTTATTCCGCCGCCATTTCCTTAAGCGCCGTCTCATCCAGTATGCGGACGCTCGAAAGGTAAAAATCCAGCACGCCTTCGTCGCGCAGCCGGCCGAGCTCGCGCGACATCGACGGGCGCGAAACGTTCAGAAAGTCTGCAATTTCGTTCTTATTCATGGGCAGTATGAAAGCGCTGCTGCGAAAAGTTTTTTGCTGTTCCAGCAAATATGTGCACAGCTTGGCGCGCATGCTCTTGATTTCAAGGTACATCACCT
>CAZLRM010000163.1:0-4259 GCA_964561895.1 uncultured Christensenellaceae bacterium
GCATGAGCCGGTCGCGCAGGTTGCGCGACGTGACGTACTTGCCCTCGCGCCCCGCAAACGGGCTGTTGCTCACGATGAAGTTCATGGAAACGGTGGGCTCGTCGATGTTCACAAAAGGCAGCGGCTCCACGCATTCCGCGTCGCATACCGTTTCGCCGATGTTGACGCCCGGCAGTCCCGCGACCGCGATGATATCGCCAAAGTCCCCGGTTTCCGTTTCGATGCGCTTTAGTCCCTTGAACGTAAACAACTTGGTGATCTTCACGCTGTTCGCCTTGCCCTCTGTGCTGCACAGCACCGCGGACATGCCGCGCTTCACGCTGCCGCGCTCCACGCGGCCAATCGCGATGCGGCCTAAGTAGTCGTCGTAGTCGATGTTGGACACGAGGAACTGCATCGGCCCCTCCAGGTCTCCTTCCGGCGCGGGTATAAACTTTAGTATCGCGTCAAACAACGCGCGGATATCCTCGTCCTGCCCGGCCGCGTTCATCGAGGCTGTGCCTTCCTTCGCGGAAGCGTACACAACGGGGAACTCGAGCTGATTTTCGTCCGCACCGAGCTCGATGAAAAGATCGATGACGCCGTCGAGCGCCTGCTCCGGCCTCGCGCCCGGCCTGTCCACCTTGTTGACCACCGCCATCACGCGCTTCTTCAAACCCAGCGCCTTCTTAAGCACGAAGCGCGTCTGCGGCATGCAGCCCTCAAAAGCGTCCACGAGCAGCAGTACGCCGTCTACCATGGTCAGCACGCGCTCCACCTCGCCGCCGAAATCGGCGTGGCCCGGCGTATCGACGATGTTGATTTTAACGCCCTTGTATTCCACTGCGGTGTTCTTGGCGAGTATCGTGATGCCCCGCTCCTGCTCCAAGTCCTCGCTGTCCATCACGCGCTCGCGCACCGCTTCGTTGGCGCGGAATATACCCGTCTGGCGCAGCATCTGATCCACAAGCGTCGTCTTGCCGTGGTCCACGTGCGCCACGATCGCAATATTACGAATGTTCTTCTGTTGCATAAAAAATCCCCGGTCTCCTTAAAAATAAGCCGAGGATGATTATATGCTTTTACCGGAACGAATACAAGATTTTTTATATTAAACCTTCGGCGAACCTCGCTTGTGACAGATTATATGGCGTAAAACAGCACGGAAGCGACGCAAAACAGCGCGATCGTCGCGCAGCCGACGGCGAATACCGCGTTCGGTGCGATTTTGTTCTTGTTCCGCATATGATCGAGCGCGATGCCGGTGTAGACCGCGCCTGTGATGACCGTCGGAACAATGTAGCGGAAGTCCATCGTGCAGCCGAACGGGAAGTTGACGTTGAACAACAGAAAAGAGGCCATCTGCGTCAGCCATATCCAGAACAAGCCGAACCGTATGAACTTGTTGGCCTCCTTGCAGCGCAGCATCACGTAAATCATCGCAAGCAGCGAAACCAGTATGAGTAACAGATTGGCGGCGATGAGCAGCGCCGCGAGCGCATCCGGCATTTTTTCAAACTTAAATTCCCCGAATATCGAGCACTTGAACGTGTAGAGCCAAAGGTTATAGTCCCCGAACGGCTGGCAGTACAGCGGCTTGAATATCTGATCTGCCGGGAACGAAAGAAAACGCTCAATAAAGGAATGATCCCCCGAGTACAGGTCGGACGAACTTGAAAGCAGCAGCACATAGCCGATGGGCTGCTTAAACAGCAGCAGATTGCGCACGGGATACCACAGCCCCAACGGTACGCACACGCCCGCAAACGCCGCAAACTGGCCAAAGAGAGCCTTTGCGTGCTTCTCGCGCCACCGCCTCACGAGCGCCGCGAGGAACACGGGCGCGGTGAAAAGCGCGGCCATGCCGCCCGAAAGCTTGGTCATCATCGCAAGGCCGATGGACAGCGCGATTAAGAGTATGTTCTTCATGGACGGGTTGTAATACCAGCGTATCGTATAGAGCACCGAGATCATGAACAGCAGCAGCATGAGCATGTCGTTGTTGACGCTGGACGCCAGTATGAAAAACGTAGGCTGGAACGCGACGACCGCAAGTGCGAGCGCGGTGGCGCGGTTTGATAGCTTGGTTTCACGGCAGATGCTGCGCACCACAATCAGCATCGCGCAGGAAGCGAAGCACGGCACGATCTTCGCGGCCTGAAACAGCGCGGTTAAATCGTCCGTACGCTGAAACCACGAAAACACCTTGACGACGAGCGCCTGCAATATGTGCGCAAACGGCGGATGGTAGAACTGGTACTTGTTCGAATCGGGTAGCGCCCACTGCGAGTAAAGGCGGTACATATACGCAAAATGGCCTGTTTT
Source organism: uncultured Christensenellaceae bacterium (assembly GCA_964561895.1). Classification (GTDB taxonomy): domain Bacteria; phylum Bacillota; class Clostridia; order Christensenellales; family SZUA-584; genus JAEWCC01. The sequence goes on from CAZLRM010000163.1 coordinate 2,305, forward strand.
GTCATAAGCGCCGATATCGTGACCCCTCACGAGAAACGGGGTATAGAGCATGTAGCCGATGCGCATCACGATTCCCGCCGCGATGAGCGCGGCAATCAGCGCTTCGGTTTTGGAAACGCGCTTTTTGAGCAGACAGTATACAGCGAAGAAAACGCCGCACAGCAGCACGCCCGCAATCATGAGCAAGCGCGTAACGCTTTCGCTCACGCCGAGTATCAGTGAAAAGAATATGTAACAGACGATGATACCAGCGGCGATAATAAAATACGGGCGCAGCCCTAAAAGCGAAGCCTTGATTCCGTCATGATTTTTGCTCATGGTACTCTTCTTCCGTATTGACGTCCCACACCGCCGATTTATCGGCGGAGCCCTGCTTGAACAGCCTCGCCGCCTCGATCGCAGTCATCATTGAGTGATCCATGTTGTTATAGCGGTGCTGGCCGTTGCGCCCGATGCAGTACAGGTTTTCAAAGCCGTCGAGGTAATTGCGTACCGTATCAAACCGCTCGTAAGCGCCGAAGTACGCAGGGTACGCCTTTTTCACGCGGATATGCGTCGCGTCGAGCATGTCCTCTTTTTCGATAATATCGATTTTAACAAGCTCTTCCGTGGCGAACTGTATGAACTCTTCGGAGGGCATGTTCCACATCGTATCGCCCTCGGTGCAGAAATACTCAAGGCCGATCCATACGGTGTTATTAATATCGTTTACCATGTACGGCGACCAGTTGTTGAATACCTGCAGCCGCCCGATCTTCACATCGCGCTCCTGTATGTAGATCCAGCAGTCGGGCACGATGCCTCCCACCGTTTTGAGCTTCGTTTGGTTCTTGATCTTAAGCTTGCTGACCAGCAGTCCGACCGTGATAAAATCGCGGTAGGGTAGAGCGCCGGCCACTTCGCGGACGTCCTTCGGCGCGGTATCGCCCATCGCCTCGACAAGGTCTTTGACGGGCATGCTGGAGAAGAAACCATCCGCTTTATACTCCGATGTACCTTTTTCGTCCCGCACGCGCACCGCTCTGACCGCTTTCCCGTCTACATCCACGCCCACGACCTTGGCGTTCATATGGATCTCTCCGCCCAACTCGGTTACCTTTTTCGCCATGAGCTCCCAATACTGCCCTGGTCCTTTTTTAGGATAACCGTACTGCTCGATCAGCGAAGTTTCCTGCTTTTTCGTGTCCTTGCGGAAGGGCTTCGTCAGCACGGATAATACCGCTTTCATCAGCGAGAGCCCCTTGACGCGCTGCGAACCCCAGTCGGGTGAAATTTTTGACGGGTGCACGCCCCATACCTTTTGCGTATAATCCTCAAAGAACATGCGGTAAAGCGGCTTGCCAAAACGGTTGATGTAAAAGTCCTCGAGCGAGTTTTCTTTGCGTTTGAACATCGCGGAGAACACATAGCCAAAGCCCGCTTTCATCGTGCGCCCAAGGCCCATGTTCGAAAAAGTACGGAATTTTAAAGAGATCGGGTAATCGAAGAATTTACGCAGATAGAATATGCGCGATACGCGGTCGCGCACGAGCATCACGGCGTCTTCCTTCTCCGGGTCGGGCCCGCCGGGATTCAGCGGCTTCTCCCTGCTTAGCAATATGTCGTCCTTCGCGGGAGCGCCCTGAGTGGGCATAAGCTCGCGCCACAGCGCTGTCACCGTATCGCTTTTGGAGAAGAAACGGTGCCCGCCGATGTCCATGCGATTGTTCTTGTAGACGGCGGTGCGCGATATGCCGCCGATAAATTCGCTTTCCTCGAATACGATGGGATGGATGTCCGTCTCTTTAAGCAGCGTATACGCCGCCGTTAGCCCCGCGGGCCCCGCGCCGATGATGATGGCAGTTTTTTTATTCATGTCGTTTTTCTTCCCTAAAAATCAGTATCTTGCGCGCCGCATAGTTCCAGATCAGCACGACGCCCGCGACAAATATTTTCACCACCATGTAGTACTGCTG
>CAZLRM010000164.1:0-4231 GCA_964561895.1 uncultured Christensenellaceae bacterium
CCGATTCCATCAAAACTTTCATCATCAAATGGTGATGAATGTGACGGATACGCTGGATGATGAGGAGATTGCGATATTAAACAAAGGCTTGAAGAGACTGGAGACATTTTTCAACAGTAAAAAATAACTTTCGGGAGGCTAACCTTGACGATAAGGATTATTACCGACAGCACATGCGATATTCCGATTGAACAGCAGCAATCACTTGGCATCGATATCATTCCGCTCAGCGTCATTTTCGGCGAAAAGAAGTATGCGGACGGCGTTGATTTAAAGAAAGAACAATTCTATGAAATGCTGAGTAAAAGCAGCGATCTGCCCACGACATCTCAGGTGAATCCGGACGGATTTGAGAGCCTTTTTAAGAGGTATATAGACGCCGGGGACGCCATAGTCGGCATATTCATATCCAGCAAGCTCAGCGGTACATACCAGTCGGCTGTGATTGCGAAGGAGACTGTAGGATCGGATCGAATTTACATTGTCGATTCCAAAAGCGCGACTTTCGGTTTGGCACTGCTGGTGTATGAAGCGATTAAGCTAAGGGACAGCGGCCTCAGCGCACAGATCATTTATCAAAACCTGACCGCGTTGTGTAACCGGGTAAAATTCTATGCGGTTGTAGATACGCTCAAGTATCTGAAAATGGGGGGGAGGCTGTCTTCATCCGCGGCGGTACTCGGGGGCGTACTCCATATTAAACCGCTGATTTCGGTTGTGGACGGCGAAGTAAAATCAGTCGCCAAAGAAAGAGGCCAGAAGGCTGCGTTTGCCTGGCTATTGGAGAAGATCAGGAAGGACGTTCCCGATACGCAGTATCCGCTTGTTTTCGGCCATGCGAACGCCCCCCAAAGCATGGATGAATTTATTTCGTTTGTCAATCCGGTCTTAAATGTAACCACCCCTGTGATATGCGAGATCGGATGCGTGATCGGAACTCACGGCGGGCCGGGCTGCGTAGGCCTTGCCTATATACCCAAGGCATAAACCCGCGCAAGCAACAGAAACACGCTCATTTCCAGCTTGCTTTGTACCCTGTTATCTCTATGGGTTCTGCAATGGCTGAAAGCTGCCACACGCTGCCGGTTATAAAAGAAAGGAGATACTCATATGCTTTAATGGCGTCCACGTTTGCCCGCGATGAGCGCCATAAGATTTTCCGAACGGTAATGGTTTACTGGTTCGGTTTAATTAAAAAAGATTGGGTTCCGGAATGCTGTAAACAGTATATTATAGAAATGAAAATAAAGATTGCATGTATTATATAACATGAAGGATATTAAATTGAAACCATGCTATTAAAAGGGAGCGCAATCCAGAGTTGACAGATCATAGCGAATATTATAAAATGTAAAAGAGTGAAATAGTGAAGGCATTTCGCGTGCATCGTGGAGTGTCTTTTACTATAGTGAGGTACAGAATACAATTCTGAATGGTTTTTTTATATCCGATAGAGCTTAAGAGAGTTTTGATATAAGACAGAAAAATAAAAGATATTTGGAGGCTTTATGAATAGGAGAATTTATATAACGTTAGCGGATAAAAATAAAATTTTAAAACTGATTGATGATGCAGAGCTGGATATAAAAAACAAAGATCACATTAGAGATCTGAACGCGGAATTATCCAGAGCTGAAATTGTTGATATCAAAAAACTACCATCTAAGGTTATTACAATGAACTCCAGGGTCTTATTGTCTTTGGATGGGCTCGATGAGGAAGTATCTCTTGTTTACCCTGACGAAGCGAATGTCTCGGAAAATTTGATATCTGTTTTATCCCCTATCGGTACAGCTATTTTAGGATACAGCGAAGGGGATATGATTGAGTGGAAAGTACCATCCGGTGTTACAACTATCAAGGTGAAACAAGTTCTCTATCAGCCTGAAGCGGCAGAAAAATTAGAAACAAATTAAAACATTAGGTGTAGGATGAGCTTGGTATCAGTTAACGATATAGGGATTGACCTTGGTACGGCAAATATAAGAATTTTTGTTGAGGAGAAAGGTATTGTCGTTAACGAACCTTCCGCTATCGCGGTGAATCGAAATACCGGAGAGATGATTGCAGTCGGGGAAGAAGCACGTAAGATGATTGGCAGAGCTCCGGGCGACATCATTATTGTTCGGCCCCTAAGGGAAGGGGTGATATCAAATTACCATGATACGCAGAGAATGCTAAGGTATTTTATCAGGAAAGTAATCGGAAGAAAAGGCCTAATAAAACCCAGGATACTGGTATGCGTCCCGTCTGGAGTTACAGAGGTTGAACAGCGGGCGTTAATTGAGGTGGCCCTGGAAGCCGGGGCAAGGCAAGCGCATTTAATTGAAGAGCCTATTGCCGCTGCTATTGGAGCCGGAATTGATATTGGTTCGCCCTACGGTAGTATGGTGGTCGACATCGGAGGAGGCACAACCGATGTTGCCGTTATTTCGCTCGGAAGCACGGTGGTCAGTGAATCGGTAAAGATGGCGGGAGACGGACTGGATCAGGCAATAATACGGTATATGAGGAACAAACATCATATACTCATAGGGGAAAGGACAGCTGCGGATATCAAGGGCAATATCGGTTCTGCATACCCGCGAAAAAACCAGCTGTTTATGGAAGTAACCGGACGCGGCTTGCGTACAGGGTATCCTCAGACCATTGCGCTTAGTTCTAACGAAACGATGGAAGCTTTTGAGGGGGCTCTGACCATAATACTTGAAACAATACTTCGTGTCCTAGAGCGTACACCACCGGAGCTGACCGGGGATATCTCGGAAACTGGAATTTGTATGACGGGTGGAGGGTCCCTGCTGTATGGACTGGACAGGCTTATATCTGAAAGGACCGGAATCCCTTGTTATGTTGCGGATGATGCAATCTCGTGTGTCGTGAGAGGAACGGGAATTGCGCTCGCTGATATCAGTCTGTATTTAGATAATTACGGAGATTATCAAGCTTAGTCTAATATCCGCTTCTCTCTTACCGCCCTTGTACTCTTTAAGAATTTCGATAGTCTGCTCTTCCTTGAACCGTTTTTTTATGTTAGTCACTGCTGTAAAATTTTTTCTTCATATTGTGACTAACATTCCTATTGACGAAGATTTTTTAGGATCAGGCCAACCGTAAACAAAAGTCGTAAAATGCCGAATATATGCATACACAACACATGGCTTGTGCTATAATACTGCTGTTGCCATCTGACTGCAGCAAGCGCTTCATTGGAGAATGTATGAAAAAACATAAGCTGATTTTTACCGTATGCATCATCGCTGCCGCCGCAATACTTGCGATAGCGGCATTCATTATTTTGCCGGAGACGCTTGTCGTGCAGATCAACGCGGCGGGGCAGCCCGGCAATACAATGCCCAAAATCATCGGTATACTCATCCCGTTTCTTTTCACGGCAATCTTCGCGGTTTTGTATCTGAAGCGTGAAAACGACCGTAAGAATTTTTGGCTGGCGCTATTGGGGATAGTACTGTTTGCGCTGTTGTTCATTTTTAACCTCTGACCTGCACGGTTATAATCCGATGAATCAATTTTCTGTTGAATACAAGTTCGCAATATTTGTGATATAATGTTGAAAAACAGCATTGAGGTGGCTCATGGAAGAAGTAACCCGCTTTGATATGCAAGCGCCCCCAAAACGGCAGAAGACCTATTTGAAAGTGCTCACGTGGATATTGAGCTTCCCTGTGGTATGGATGCGAAGGCTTAAAATCAACCGCACGAATATGAAGGGGCTAAAACCGCCTTACCTGCTGTTGTGCACGCATAAGTCGTTTATCGATTTTATGGTCACCACGGCGTGTACGTTTCCCCACCGCGCCAACTATGTCGTCGCGATCGACGGCTTTATCGGGCGCGAAAAGCTGCTGCGCAACGTGGGCTGCATCTGCAAGCGTAAGTTCACCAACGACGTGCAGCTTGTGATGCATTTAAAGAAGGTAATTCAAAATGGCGATATACTCGCGATTTATCCGGAGGCACGTTACTCGCTGATCGGCACCAACGCGTGCCTGCCCGATTCTCTGGGCAAGCTCGCCAAGTTCTTAAAGGTTCCCGTCGTGACGCTCAGCATGCACGGAAACTTTCTGCGTTCGCCTGTGTGGAACCTGCACAAGCGGCATATAAAGCTGGAAGCGGATTTAACGCAGATCATTACGGCGGACGAGATTAAAACGTTGCCCAAGGACGAAATATTCAAACGCATCAACGACGCCTTCTTCTACGACGAATT
>CAZLRM010000165.1:0-2605 GCA_964561895.1 uncultured Christensenellaceae bacterium
GTGATGATGAATACGCGCCCCGCGGTGATCGCGGAGCAGTACGGCTGCCCGCAGCCGCTCGCGCGCGATACCGTGAGGGCGGATATTTTACGAAAGGTATTCAGCGTATAGAGGGGGATAATATGGATTTTTTTGCAAAGTTTACGGAAGGCGCGAAAAACGCACTTAAATTCGCCGAGGAAAAAGCCCGCGAGCTGGGCCATAATTACATCGGTACGGAGCATCTGCTGCTCGGGCTGATCTGCGAGAAGGAGAGCGCCGCAGCGAATCTGCTAAGTATTTCGGGCGTGTCCGAAGAAGCCATCATGGAGGATGTGCTGCTGCTGATCGGCAAAGGGGATTACGCGTTCAATCAGGGGTTTGGCTATACGCCGCGCTCCAAAAAGATTCTTGAGCTGTCATTGGCGTACTCGCGGCAGCTCGGACAGAACTACGTGGGCACAGAGCACATACTGCTTGCGCTGATCCGCGAAAAGGAAGGCGTCGCGTTCAAAATTTTAAGCGACCTCGGAGCGGATTTCAATGAGATGGAAAGCGGCATCAATAACTTAACCGGCGAGGGTGAGATCAAGGATCAACCCGGCCCAAAAAAGGATGAGAAGACGCCCAAACTCGATAAGTTCGGACGCGATCTGACCAAGGCCGCGCGCGATGGCGAGCTCGACCCGGTGATCGGGCGTGCGCAGGAGATTGAACGAATCACGCAGATACTCTCGCGGCGCACCAAGAACAACCCCGTTCTCGTGGGCGAGCCGGGCGTAGGCAAATCCGCCATCGCAGAGGGGTTGGCGCAGCGCATCGTAGAGGGCAGTGTGCCTGAATTGTTGCGCGGCAAGCGCGTGGTGTCACTGGATCTTGCGGGTATGATCGCGGGCACGAAGTACCGCGGCGAGTTCGAGGAGCGATTCAAGGAAGCGCTCAAGGAACTGCAGAACTCCGGCAAGGTGATACTGTTCATCGATGAAATCCATTCCATCGTGGGCGCGGGCGCGGCCGAAGGTGCGATCGATGCCGCGAGCATACTGAAGCCAGCGCTGGCGCGCGGCGAGATACAGGTGATCGGGGCGACGACATTCGACGAATACCGCAAACACATCGAGAAGGACGCAGCGCTGGAACGCCGGTTCCAGCCTGTCACGGTGGGAGAGCCTACGGTGGAGGAGACGGTAGAGATTTTGAAGGGCCTGCGCGACCGCTACGAAGCGCATCACAAGGTGAAGATCACTGATGAAGCGCTCAAGGCCGCTGTAGAGCTTTCCGACCGCTATATCACTGACCGTTTTCTGCCCGACAAAGCGATCGACCTCATGGACGAGGCGGCCTCCAAGGTGCGGCTGAGCCTGTATGTCGCGCCGCCGGACTTAAAAGAGGTGGAAGACAAGGTGGAGCAGATTCGCAAAGAGAAGGAACAGGCGATAACGCATCAGAATTTTGAAAAAGCCGCTTCTTTGCGCGATGAAGAAAAACGGCTTGAAAAAGAGATGTCCGTAAAAAAGAACGACTGGGAGAATGATACCAAGGCGCGCGAGGGCAGCGTGACCGAGGCGGATATCGCGCAGATCATATCGAGCTGGACGCACATACCGGTGGTCAAGCTTACGGAAAGCGAGGCACAGCGGCTGCTGCGCCTCGAGGAGACGCTGCATAAGCGCGTGATCGGGCAGGACGAGGCGTGTATAGCGGTATCCAAGGCAATACGGCGTTCGCGCGCGGGGCTCAAAGACCCCAAACGCCCCGTGGGATCGTTCGTGTTTTTAGGGCCGACGGGCGTCGGTAAGACAGAGCTTTCGCGCGCATTGGCCGAGGCGCTGTTCGGCGACGAGAACGCGATGATACGTCTCGACATGAGCGAGTATATGGAAAAACACGCGGTTTCCAAGATGATCGGTTCGCCCCCAGGCTATGTCGGCTTTGATGAGGGAGGCCAGCTCACGGAGAAGATTCGCCGCCATCCCTACAGCGTGCTGCTGCTCGACGAGATCGAGAAAGCGCACCCGGATGTGTTTAACATGCTGCTGCAGATACTTGAGGACGGTCGCCTGACGGATTCCAAAGGGCGCATGGTAGACTTTAAAAACTGCGTAATCATAATGACAAGCAACATCGGTGCGATCAACATCGACGCCAAAAGAATAGGCTTTGCGGTTGAAACAGGCGACGGGGGCTATGCGCAGATGAAGGAGAACATGATGGAGCAGCTTAAAAAAGCGTTCCTGCCCGAGTTTATCAACCGGCTCGACGACATTATCGTGTTCCATAAATTAAGCCGAGAGCATACGCAGGCGATCGTGCGGCTGATGCTGGGCAACGTGATTAAGCGGCTTGCAGAGCGGGATATCCACCTTTCATATTCGGACGATACGGTGGAATACCTTGCAGCCAAAGGTTTCGACGAACAGTACGGCGCGCGCCCCTTGCGGCGCATGATCACGCAGCTTGTGGAGGACGAGCTTTCCGAGGAAATACTTCAAGGCAAAATCAGTATCGGCGACAGTGTGGCGATGGTGATGGATGACGGCAAGCCCGCGTTTAATAAGCAGGAGTAACCTGCGCAAGGCCGGGTATAGATGCGGTTTACAGGGACGGCGGCAGCGCCGTCCTTTTC
>CAZLRM010000165.1:2705-4222 GCA_964561895.1 uncultured Christensenellaceae bacterium
TGCATTAATTCCGCTTTGCCGTCCTTGACGAGCACGATCGCGGGGATGGGCAGCTTATTATAGTTGCTCGCCATGGCGTATGTATACGCACCGGTGGAGAACATCGCGAGTATATCCCCGACCTTTGGCTCCGGTATCTGTGCGTTCCAAACCAGCATGTCGCCGCTCTCACAGCAGCGCCCCGCGACGGATACCACCGCTTCGTCCGGTTCGTTCATGCGGTTCGCAAGCGCGCACGTGTATTCCGCCTGATAGAGCGCAACGCGCGGGTTATCCGCCATGCCGCCGTCCACGCCGATATAGGTGCGGATGCCGGGCACGTTTTTAATATCGCCCACGGTATAAAGCGTCGTGCCCGCCTCGCCCACGATTGAGCGCCCCGGTTCAATCGCGAACACGGGAGTATCGATGCCCTTTTCGGCGCACAGCCGTTCCAGTTCTTCGTGCATCGCGCGTACGTATTCCTGCGGTTTAAGCGGCTTATCTTTATCGAGATAGTGGATGCCGTAGCCGCCGCCGAAATTGATTTCTGAGAAAGAAAAGCCCGTTTCCGCCCTGACTTCAAGCAGGAAATTGAGCATCACATCCACCGTATCGCGGAAGGGCGTAAGCTCGAATATCTGAGAGCCGATATGGCAGTGCATGCCCACGAGGTTAAGGCCGGGTTTAGAGAGTATGGCTTTGACGATGCGCATGCCCTCGCCGTCCGATATGCCGTAACCGAACTTGGAATCCATCTGGCCGGTTTTGATATACTCGTGCGTATGCGCCTCGATACCCGGCTTGAAGCGTACCGAGACATCCTGTACGTGCCCGAGAGAGACGGCGATATCCGAAATCATATCGACTTCGGTGAAGCTGTCGATCACGATGTGGCCGATACCCGCTTCGACCGCCATGCGCAGCTCGCTTTCCGGTTTGACGTTACCGTGCAGATATATTTTTTTCGGGTCGAAGCCCGCTTTGAGCGCTATATAAAGCTCTCCGCCCGAAGCGACGTCGATGCCCATGCCCTCGCTTTGAACGATTCTGCACATCGCCGTATTTAAAAATGCTTTGCTGGCAAACATCACTTTGCCGCCGCCGGAGTATTTGTTGATTTCTTCAACGTACCCGCTGCATATACTGCGGATCGTATCCTCATCCATCACATACAGCGGCGTGCCGAACTGCCGCGCGAGTTCCACCGCGTCGCAGCCGCCCAGCATGAGATGCCCTTTTTCGTTGACGTTCAGGTTATTCCAGTGTTTCATGGTGTTCCCCTCAAAAATAATATGGTAGCATAGTAACATACATGTTTTAGCGGTGTCAACGAGCGTACCGTGCATGCTGTATGCATTGTTATTTGTAATCACACAAATATAAATAAATATCCGCAGGCAATCACAGGCGAATTCGTTCGTATCCCCGCTGTTGACATCGATGTACGTTTGTATTAGAATAGTTGAGCATCAAAAAAGCAAATATGTGCCCGTAGCTCAGCTGGATAGAGTGTTTGACTACGAATCAAAAGGTCG
>CAZLRM010000166.1:0-4216 GCA_964561895.1 uncultured Christensenellaceae bacterium
AAATACCGGATTGGTTGATTGGGCACTGAATTTATATGGTTTTTAGAGGTTGCCTTTAGAAACGATCCCAAGCAATACTGTTCTTTCTTCCTGCGAAAGGCAGACTTTATATCTAATCTTCGGCATGGTATACACCCCCCATTCTTAAGGTTAGTATACCATAGATTTAGATTATTTTATAGTATTAGTGTTAACAATGTACTAGGAGAAATATACGATGTGGTGGTGGAGAATATGGAACGTCAGGAAAACGGCCTACAGGAGTAAGCGAAAGGGAGGTACTGCATGGAATATACAGCATCGGAAAGCCGGTACGACGCGATGCGGTACGCGCGCTGCGGAAACAGCGGGCTGCTGCTGCCCCGGCTGGCGCTGGGGCTTTGGCACAACTTCGGCAATATCACACCGATCGAAACCCAGAAGAGCATTTTAACAACGGCGTTCGACCTTGGCATCACGTATTTCGATATCGCCGATAATTACGGGCCGCCTGCGGGAGAAGCGGAAAGAAACTTCGGGCGGATATTCCGCGAGAATTTGCGCGCCTACCGCGATGAGCTCATCATCGCCACCAAGGCGGGGTATGATATGTGGCTGGGGCCGTACGGCAGCTGGGGCAGCCGCAAGCACCTGATCGCGGGGATCGACGCGAGCCTTGCGCGGCTGGGGCTGGAATACGTCGATATTTTTTATCATCACCGGCCGGATGGCGATACACCGCTGGAGGAGACCTGCGAAGCGCTTGCAAGCATCGTGCGCGAGGGCAAAGCGCTGTACATCGGCCTCTCCAACTATAAGCCGGACGAGACGCGGCGCGCGGCAAAGCTGCTGCGTGAAAGCAGTACGCCCTGCGTCATCCACCAGCCCAGCTATTCCATGCTGAATCGCTGGATAGAGGACGGGCTTGATAAGGTGCTGATCGAGGAAGGTATAGGCAGCGCGGTGTTCAAACCGCTGGAGCAGGGGCTGCTCACGGGCAGGTACTTGGGCGGTATACCGGAAGATTCCCGCATGATACACGATCCGCGCTTTTTGAAGCGCGGCATGCTCAATGAGGAACTGCTTAATAAGATATCCGCGCTGAACCGCATCGCAGCGGAACGCGGGCAGACGCTCGCGCAGATGGCGATTGCATGGGTGCTGCATAACCCGTGCGTCACGTCCGCACTGATCGGCGCGAGCCGCCCCTCGCAGATCGAGGAGAATGTGCGCGCGCTGGACAGGCTGGAGTTTACGTCCGAGGAACTGCAAAGGATCGAGACCGTACTTACGGGGAAAGCTGCTGTTGAATAGGGTTTCATCACATTAAAAAGCGCTGCCCCGGGTAAAACCGGGGCTCAGACCGCTGACAAACTTCGTTTGCCAGCGGTTTTTATGTGCATTACCCATCTTTATTATTGCCTTTCTCAAGGGCATTGGTCTGCCACTGGCAGGCCAATGTGTAGAAAGGCATGTTTCTGATGTGGAATCCACAAGGCTCTTTCAGTATTTAATCAAGCATGAGGCTTTGTCAGCAAGCTGTGCCTCGGGTAAAATCGGGGGTTGGTTTTTTCAGTCTTGATATCGAAATATAGACACCTTCAAATATGATTGCGTGGCTTGTTTACTTCATATTAGCATGCCGGATGTGGAAGCGTATGGTAACCCAGTGGTATGATCGCCAGAATAGTTCAACAATAGACAACTTAAGGCAAATTTAGAAGTGTATTATACACGTTGTTTTTATTATACTTAAATAACGGGAAAAATGTGCACAACGGAAGGAATACGTGAAGATTCAGTTTAAGAAAAAAACATACATTTTAGCTGCCGAAGCATTGCTGATCATTGCGGGATTCGGGGCTGCAGATCATCATATTGTGGTTTCCGCAGAAAATGATGTATGCACTCCTGTTTCTGTTGCTGTTAAAAATGCTTCGGTAGAATACGTGAAACCAAGCGACAAGTCTTTACCGAACCATTGGTCCAATAACTCATGGGGCGATCATACGGCGGTATTTACTTATTTTAATGAAGGGCATTCCGGCGGCAGAAGCGTAAAAATCGAGGTCTCAGACTATAAAGACGGCGATGCGAAATGGTTCTTCGATCCAGTAAAGCTTGCTGTGGGCGACTATACATTCAGCGACTACTACCGATCCAACGTGGATACGAAAGTGGTTGCAGCTGTTTCCATGGTATCGGGCGAAATACAATATATCGATCTGCCGTATGCACCTTCCAGCCCCGGCTGGTCAAGATATGAAGCGGTTTTTTCGATGCCTGAGCAGGGGGAAACTGTAACGGTATATCATATGCTGTCTTCAGACGGGTACCTGATTACCGATAACTATGATATCCGCACATATCGGTACAGCGGATTTGACCGCGGGCTTGTTACGATTACGTTTGACGACGGCTGGGAGGAAAACTGCATGACAGCGCTACCTATCATGCGGGAGTTCGGGTTTAAATCAAACCAGTTTTACGCCACGACATTCATTGAACATCCTTGGGTATCAGACCCCAAAGAACGGATTATGCTTTTTGTTGAGGACGGCCACGAAATCGGTTCCCACTCTGTCACGCATCCGGATCTTGCGAAATTGCCAGGCGAGCAGAGGAACGATGAGCTGGCGGATTCAAAAGCATTTCTGGAAAAATATCTGGGCGTGAATATTGCGTATTTTGCGACTCCATACGGGTCATATAATACGAATGTCAACACAAGCATTATGGAAAACTATGCTGCGCACCGCACAGTCGATAAGGGATATAACAGCAAGGACAACTACGATGCTGCGCGGCTCAAGGCTCAAAGCATACTCTGCTCCACAACAACGGAAGAGGTCGCCGGGTGGATTGATGAAGCCAAGCGGGAGAAGCTGTGGCTTATACTTCTGTACCACGAAGTGGAGGAAGCTCCGCAAAAATACGATACCACGCCCGAAATGTTCTATGAGCATATGCAGGCAATAAAAGATGCCGGAATTGCTGTGGTGACTTTTTCTCAGGCGCTTAATGAACTGGAAGGCCGGGGGGTTCTGCCCGGACAGGGGATCGCATATATTATCATTTTTGCGGCGGCCGTCGGTACAGCGGCGATTACCATACTCTGCAAGAAGTTTTTAAAGCGGATATGGGGTATGCTTTGCAAACAATAATCACAAAAAAATCGCAATCATGAACAACAAATAAACATTGACGAATGCATGCCGGACAGGCCGTTACTTTCATTGACTTTTACAGACAGTTGCTATAAAATTAAACGACATATGAATGATAATGATATGCGATGAGAAACAAGGAGGGAAAGTTTTGAAGAAGCATATATCGATAATTTTAAGCTTAGCACTCGTGATATCCATTTTCTCTGGGATCGGGGCTGCAGAAACTGCGAAGGCCGCCAACATCGAACTGAGTATTACGCCGTCCAGCGTGGAGATGACCGCGCTTGGGTCAGCGACGTTGACGGCGACGGTTACAAACAATACGGGCGCAGACCTTCCCGCGGGATACAAAATAAAGCAGGGTTCTGGTGAGTGCGCTGCTTTTGACGCGATCGGCGCGACGGCATCGAAAGAATTTTCTTTTAACGTCACTGAATTTGGATCAAAGACATTTCAGCTATGCGATGAAGCGGGAACGCCGGTTGCTGAGGCAACGGTGACTTTTTCTCAAAAGCAGCTTGTTGCGGGGATCAGCGCGACATTCTCGGTGGATCCTCACAGCCTTGCGGCTGCGGGCGACAGCGTAAGATTCAAATTTAAAATCAACAATACGGGCGAAGTGAAGCTTACGGATATCAACGTCACGGTTTCAGGGGTCAACGGCGGCAAAGCGCTGAATACCCAGCCCTTTTCGATTGAAGCGGGAAAAAGCAAGGAGTTTAACGACTATCAGTATAAAGTGACGGCGGCGGCCACGCTTTCGCCTGTGATCAAATATAAGGTGAACGGTGCAGGGGATGTACAATCATATGCGGTAGCCCCGGTGGACATCACGCTTGAGAACCGCAAGGTGGAGCTTAAGGTGGAGGTCAGCGACAGCACGCCCAATGCCGGCGACGCCGTGACCTTTAAACTGATAGTAACCAATAACGGGAACGTATCGTATACCAATATGAAGGTTTACCTCGACGGAGAGCAGGTGCAGTTTTCATCGAACAAGCTGCCCGCGGGCAAGTCTTATTCCGATGAATATACCGAATCCTATACGGTGTCCAAGGACGTGACGT
>CAZLRM010000167.1:0-4209 GCA_964561895.1 uncultured Christensenellaceae bacterium
GACTGCGCCTTGACGGTCAGTTTGACCACCTTCGTCTGCCCGTTGCTCAGCGTGACCTTCTTAGATTTGAACGTAGCCTTGGCGAGCGAGGTGGCGACGGTATCTTTGATGGTCGTACTCTTTGTGTTTTCGCCCAATGTCAGTGTATAGCTTGTAACCGACGCGCTGAACGCCTTGTCGAACGTGCCCGCGCTCGCGGTGAGCGTCGCTAAGTTATTGTTCGTGGATTTGGCGCGCGTCACGGTGAATCTGTACGTCTTGGTCGTTCTGCCGTATTTAACCTGTACCTTTATGGTCTTGCTCTTGCCGTTTGACAGCGACACGGTATAGCTGGAGACGGATTTGCCCACGATCTTCATTGTCGCGCCCGAATACTCTTTGACGGGCGTCAACGTCACGCTGGATTGGTTTTCGCCGAGTTTGATCTTATAGCTGTAGGACGTCTTCGAGAACGATTTATTGAGCGAACCCGCGGAAAGGCCGATGCGCGCAAGATACGCGCTCTTTACATTCGTGGTCCAGTTCGCGGTGTATGCCCGGTTGCCTGCCGAGCCTTTCGGTATGGTGACGCTGGCAGAAGCGGCCGACAGGCCGGTTCCCGTCCATCCCGAAAATATATATCCGCTTTTCGTGGGGGTATTAAGCGTGATCGTATCGTTTGCCGTATAGCTGGTTGGATTGGAGGCCGTGCCGCCGTTTAAATTATAGGTGATCGAATATAAGGTGAGCCACTTTGCGTACAGCGAGGTATTACCGGTTACAATAAAGGGGAACGAAGCCTTTGCGGTAAGCGCTGAATCGGTATACCATCCGCTAAAGCTGTATCCGGTTCGGGATACGAAAGGGGCCGCGGCGATATTGTCCCCGTGCCTGTCCGTCCAGTCCGGTACGGCGCTGCCGCTGTTTGAAACGAACTTGACGGTGCACGCCTCGGGCGTGGGCTGCGGGTCGTCAAGCAGTACGTTATTGACCACGACATACGCGTATTGCCCCGCAAACAGTATCTTGTGCCACGTGTATCCGTTTCCGGCCGCCGCGCTCGTCTGCACGACTTCTATACGCGCATTGTCGGGCAGGTTGCCCAGCTTGCTGTAGGAAGTCCCCGGCCCGGTGCGCACGTTGAGCGGCGTAGAATCGGTAAGCCTGACGGACGCGTTGGTGTGATCGGGCGTGGAGACAGCCGTCAGCGCCGGCCTTGTGTAGGCCTGCGTGGCGACGGTGGTTTCGGGGTAGTAAAACTGAAGTATTTCCTGGTATGTTTGCCCTCCGCCGCCTTTCTCGATACTTTTCGCGCGCTGCTCCGCGCCGCGCTGAGAGAGGCCGCAGCCATGGCCGTAGCGCTTCATGGAAAGGTTGAAGGCCGTTGGCGCGCCACCCTCATCCGTGATCGTATCGACGATGTACACCCCGAGGCTGGCAGCGAAGAATGCGGGATAAGAACCGTTTGATTTGAGTTCCCTCAGGTCCAAATCGATATCCGTAACGCTTAAGGGCGTTTTGTCTGCCAAGACAGTGAAACTGCCTTTTGCCATGACCATATCGACGCATTCGTTGACGCCGCTTAAGGGCGTGCGGCTGTGATCCTGATCATTGCCGGTATCGTACGTGTGCGTTGAAAGCGACGTCACGCCCGTCAAATAAAAACCATCTGCGTCGGTTATGCCTCAGGCAGCAAGCTGCGCCTGCGCGGTTGGGTTTGCGTATATCGCTTGGCGCATATAGTCTACGGCTTTGTCCGCATCGATCGTGCCGGACAGGCTCGGTGTCTGAGCCGTTGTGACGGCATGCGCCTCGTCGATGGTGACCGGGAAGGAGATCATTTCATAGCGGCTCGACTGATTGCCAATGCTGCCCGGATCGTATGGATTGTACGTGTCGTACGGGTCGCGGTCGATACGGTAATACGGCCATGTTGCGCCGCCGCCCCAGCGGTGGTACGGAAGTTCCGTCCAGCCGCCGTTGGACGCGCTATAATAGCAGTCGATGATGGCGTCGCCATAGGTCAGCACCTGCCCCGCCGTGGCGTCCACCGCCGCGGCAGTATTGACCGCGGAGGGGGAATATCCCTTGTATACCTGATCGTTTGAGGAGTCATCGGTTAAGTCGTAGCTGTCCGCGCTGCCCATGCGTTTCGCCGCATAGTTGCGCGCGGCGATGGACTGTGCCTTCAAAGCTTCGATCGGGTATGAATCGCTCATCTCGTATGGCACCACGCCGCAGAGGTAGTCCTCGATATAGATGTGATTGATTACATTGATGTTGGAACCGTTAATCAAAAATTCCATATCGCCGATGTATTTTAACGTGGTTTTGTAATGGGTGTTGTACAGTCAGATGAAGTTGTTGCGCCCGCCGGTTGCTTCGTGGCGGGTGAGCTTGATCGAAACACCGCCGCAAATCTTTCTGGAGCCGCAGTACATGTTCAGGCTGCCGTTTTCCAGCTTGACGGTATACTGGTCTCTTTCGATCGCCGCGGAACTGTCGCCTGCGGTATAGTTGCCGTCCACAAAAAAGGAAAGCGCGGCGGTGGTTCCGACGGAGAGCTTGACGCGCACGATACTGTCTTCTGCTGCGCCCGCAAACACGCCCTGCGTACTTGGTATTGCAGAGAGCGCAAGTATGATACATAATGCCATTGCTGCCCTTTTTCGCATCTTTCTCTCCTGTTCGATGACGGGTAACACGGTACGTAGTTTTGTAATATACGTAAAATAAAAGTAATATATTGCTTTGCTGTACTTATACCATATATACCCCGGTTTGTACATAGACAATCGAAATATTTAGTGGGAAAAGAAGACAAAAACCCCGGCTTCGTTGATTAAAAACCCGGGGTTTGTCCTATTGTATAATTTGTCTTATTTAATTTGCGCTGCGCGCCCGCCCGGATGTTTTGCGGTTCAGTATCTCCGCGTAAATGACCGCCTTCACATACTCGTTCTTGTTTTCAAACAGGCTGAGGGGCATTTTCTTGCGTGCAGCCGGTTGGACGGGCTGTTTTATCGCACGGACGGGAGCGTCCGCATCGACGATGGTTTCAAGGTTGGCATCCGTCACACTCTCCAGCTCTGCATCTTTTACGCCTTCAAGCCGCTCGGTGCTGCCCTCGCTGGTTACCGTGCCCAGCGAACCGGCATAGGATGTATTCAGCGGTGTAAAGGCGGTGCTGCCTGATATACCCGTCTGTAGATTCGTCTGGTTGGCGTACATCGGGTGCGGCGGCACAGCAGCAGCGCTGCGTGCCTGCATGGGCGCATTGTTTCGTGCCTCCATCGGTGCGGCGCTGCGCGCCTGCATTGGCGTGTAGACGGTGGCCTCGGTATACGCGGGCGGCGGTGTATATGCCGGACGCTGCGCGGCCTGCGGAACGTATGTATCCGGCGGTATATACGGGTGCGCGGCTTGCGGCGGCGCGTATTGCGGGCGCGGCTGCGCATATCCGCCGCTTTGCTGCGGATTTTGCGGCTGCGCCATCATAAACGCCTTTTCGATGTCGGAGAGCGGCATGCTGCGCTGCTGTTGCGGTTGTCTTTGCTGCGCAGCGCGCCTCGCTTCTTCCTGCTTTTTCTTTTTCGACGCCGATGATATGAGGCTGCCAACGATGGCGATTACGACGATGACCCAGAAAAAATCATCCATAATGATCGCCTACTCCTGCGTGGTGTCTTTTTCGGGCTTTGGGTTGGCCGCGCTTGAAATCGCGTCGCGCATGCTGGTGTCGGCCATCACGTTTTTCATGTTGTAATAGTCCATGATCCCAAGGTTGCCGTCGCGGAAAGCGGATGCCATTGCTTTGGGAATCTCAGCCTCGGCCTCGACGACCTTGGCGCGCATTTCCTGTACGGTAGCCAGCATTTCCTGTTCCTTCGCGACAGCCATCGCGCGGCGTTCCTCCGCCTTGGCTTGAGCAATCTTCTTGTCAGCCTGTGCCTGGTCGATCTGCAATTGCGCGCCGATGTTGCGGCCTACGTCCACGTCCGCGATATCGATCGAGAGTATTTCAAACGCTGTTCCCGCATCGAGCCCCTTGGCCAGCACGGTCTTGCTGATGAGATCGGGATTTTCGAGCACCTGTTTGTGCGTCGCCGCGGAGCCTACGGTGGTGACGATACCCTCGCCCACGCGCGCGATCACGGTTTCTTCGCCCGCGCCGCCCACGAGGCGGTCGATGTTGGTGCGCACGGTCACGCGCGCCTTGGCCCTAAGCTC
>CAZLRM010000168.1:0-4200 GCA_964561895.1 uncultured Christensenellaceae bacterium
TTGCGATAAGTTTTCATCCAAGCTGATTCGTTTTTATTATGGGACAGACATCATCGGCAACGAGATCGGCGCCGCGTCGAAGAACGTAGTCGGTATCGCGGCGGGGCTGCTGGACGGTATTCATATGCACAGCCTCAAAGGCGCGTTGATGGCGCGGGGCACGCGGGAGGTGTCCCGGTTGATTGCAGCGCTGGGCGGCGATGGGCGCAGCGTGTACGGCCTGTGTCACTTGGGGGATTACGAGGCGACGCTGTTTTCGCCCTACAGCCATAATCGGCAATATGGCGAGATGTTTATACAGGGCAAGCAGCTGGGAAGGCTGGCGGAGGGCGTATATACGACACGCGCGCTCGTGAAGCTTTCAAAGAAGCTGGACGTGGATATGCCGATTGCGCATGCGGTTTATGACATGCTGTTCGAGGGCAGAACGCCTGCCGAGTGTTTTAACCGATTGTTCATGCGCAGCCGAAAGCACGAATTTTAATCGATTACAGGAAAAGGCAGGCAGGCTTCGCTGCTGCGCTTCAGCCGGTATGCGTTGAGGAATATTTCCGCAAATGTCTTTGCTGAAGCCATATCCATGTGATTCCACTGCTTGAAACCGATTGCTTTAAAGCAGATAAAAGCGCAGGTGATACCGTCCGAATGGCATGCCGGGACAATGAGCAGCGAACGGAGCCCTTCTTCGGCGCCGATTTTGGCAAGCTCCGGCAGAATATGCGCCTCTGCTGTATCGTCGATAGCAACGGGCGCATCCAGCGCTTCGGCGGTGCCCAGCGCAATCGCGTTCAGTCTGCCGTATTCTTTGCCGATTCGGCAGGGCAGCCCGTCCTCATGCCACTCAAAGATCTCCATTTCTCCGTCGGCGGCACGGAAAAACATGCGCATTCCGTCGGCATCCAACAGACGCCCGATATCCTTCAATGCATTGCTTGCGCATTCGTTAAACTGTTGCGAACCCGCGCGCAGGAAATGCTGCGATACCTCAGCCAGTGTTTCTTTCAGCGCAAGCAGATCCTGAAGCGATTCGTCATACTCTGTGAGTACGCGAATGTTTTCGTTGAGGCTTTTTTCAACGTTCAGCCTTAAGTAAGCGCTCATGATGGTGTCCGCGGCTGTTTTCACCATGCCGATCTCCGCCGTTGTCCATTCGTGAGATTCGTTCATGTATGTAAGGCCCAGCAAGCCATAGTCGTGCGGATCCCTGCAGATGGGTATTGCGAGGAAAGCGCAGATGCCCATTCGTTTCAGCTCCTGTGCAAGGGCAATGCGTTTGCTGTGGGTATCGTTGATAATAGTCAGCCTGTTGATATGCGGCAGACTGCTGCGACCGCTGCAAATATCTTGCTTGTGCTGGGCGCGGACGAAAAGCGGGCAGTCGTCCTGCGACCAGTATGTTTTGTGGACGAAAAGGTCCGGAGCCTTCCTTTGGCAAATAAAACACTGATCTGCCCTCATTATCTCACCGAGCTTACGGGTGAATATGGAAAGGCATCTGTCGAAGCCCCCGATGCCAGAGTCCATGAACTCCTTCAGCGCCCTGGCAATCAGTGATTCAAACTCCAGCTGTTTATCAAGATGCAGGTTTTGCTGTTCCGCCTGCCGATCCCGTGTCTTTTGCCGATCCCGGTTATGAATATATTTTGTGATATCCATGTTGATAACAACTACGCGGACGATCTGGTCGTTCTCTATCTGCGGAAGCATGCGAACTGCATGTATCAACGCTTCTCTGTCAATAATAAAATTGACTTCCCGCCGAAACTGTACACACTCGTTAACATGGCTGGAGAGATTCGCATATACATCCGGAGGGACAATTTCATGGAGCGGTTTACCCAAGGCTTGTTCCGCTGCTTTTCCGATCAGCGTCAAAAATGGAGTATTGGCGTAATTCAACGTGAAGTCCTGTGCCTCGATAATGTCAAAGACGGCGACGGCATTGATGGAATTGCAGCTGAGCACCTCGTAAAGTGAATCTTTAAATGAATCGATCGCGGATGGTTTATCGGCACGGTCGGTATCCGGTGTATCCGCGGCAAGAGTGCACAATTCGCTTTTTCCCACAACAATATCCGGACACCTCCCGGCAGACCGCACGATTTTGTCTGCATGGTTATGCATATGTCCGCCCTACCCCCCGATTATTCAGCTGCGAATTAGTGGTGTGAGTAAATTTTATAACATTATACAACATATGTGCGAACAGGAAACATATTCGACAAAATTAGCCAAAATAATACCAATAGAATTCTTGTTTTGACATGCGTGCGATTAAGCATTATGATGGTATCCGAAATCTGCCTGTACGGAGCTGCCGGACGGAAAGGAAAGGCCACTTGAACATCATTCGCAAGGACGGAAAACTCAACCTGGAGGATTTAAGTTGTAGCTGCGAATACAGTCATGTGATACCTCAAATGGGCATCTATATTCGCGAAGGCTTAATCCACGGCTGCGCGGACTGCGTCGCCGCTGCGGGGCTGGGAAAACGCGCGCTGATCGTATGCGACGCCAACACATATGATGTGGCTGCGCGTACTGTGCAAAAAGAACTCGCCGCGGCAGGGGTTACAGTGCGGCTGTGCATGCTCCCCGGGGACAAGGTGGAGCCCACGCCGCAGATGGCGGACATGATATGCGCGCAGGTTGGAGACGCGGATTTTCTGCTGTCGGTCGGTTCTGGTGTGGTAACGGACTTAACGCGCCGCAGCGCGTTCCTGACGAAAAAGCCGTTCGCGGTATTTGGCACGGCGGCATCGATGGACGGATATACTTCGATTACTTCCTCGATGATGATCGGAGGAACGAAAATATCCTTATATGGCAACGCCGCGCGGCTGCTGATGTTTGATCCCAAGGTGATCGCCTCCGCGCCGCTGGCGATGCAGGCTGCGGGTGTGGGCGACGTATTCGCCAAATACAACGCGCTTGTGGATTGGAAGATGGGGCATGCGGTCGCGGGCGAAATCTTCTGCCCGCTTTGCGAACAGCTGCTTTTGGCAGCGCTGGAGCGCTGCTCAAAAAGCGTGGAAGAGATTGCACAGCGTACGATAAAGGGCTGCGAGGCGCTGATCGAGTCTTTGATACTTGCGGGGCTGACTGTTCTCATCGTGGGCAATACGCGCCCCGTGGCGTCGGGTGAACACAATATGTCGCATTACTGGGAGATGTCGCAGCTTGCATACGGCGGCAGCTGCCCGTCGCACGGCGTGAGCGTAGGCATTGCCCTCATCTATTCGCTGCTGATGCATGAAGCGCTGCGCAACGCGGATATTTCCTCGATTGATACAGATGGCATTAAAGCGCAGCGCATGACGCGTGAGCAGCGGCGACAGTGGTTTTTGGACATTTATCCTTCCGGCGCGGGCGAGGAAGTGATGAAAATGAACAGCGACTGGTATATTGACTGGTCGGAGCACCGCCGGCGTATCGAAGCGCTTAAATCGCATCACGGGCAGTACAGGAAGGACTGTGAAATACTGCCGGATTACCGCGACGTGATTCGCATACTGGAACGCTTCGGTGTACCGACGAGCGCAAAAAAAGCGGGTATCGACGCGGCCCGTCTTGAAAAAACACTGCTTTGCGCAGGGGATTTCCGCAAACGCTATAATGTCGCGGAAGCGCTGTATGAGCTGGGCATGCTGCGTGAATGCGTGGACAGCATACTGGAAATGGAGGATAAGCTATAGATCACGCCGGGTGGATGATGATGCGGCTGGAGACGGTATCCACTTCTTCGAGCGTGAACAGTGAGCGGTAGTTTTCCACCTGCTTCTTTTCGGGCTGGCGCGTGGCAATGGCGACGCCGCAGCCCACCACGGTGATGGAAAACTCCTTCATCATTTCGCACAGCGCGTATACCGTGCCGCCGCCCGCGATGAAGTCGTCGATTAGCAGCGCCTTCTGGCCGGTGCTTACCGCCCGGCGCGAAAGCGACATCGTGCGCACGCGGCTGGAGTTGCCAGAGAGGTAATTGATCGTGACCACGGAACCTTCGGTGATCTTGATGTCGCGTCGCGCAATCACAAGCTGCTTGGCCATGGCGTGCGCAATCAGCATAGCGAGCGCCACGCCCTTAGTTTCCACTGTGACGATGATATCGGGGTTGGTTTTATAGTACATGCCCGCAAGCGCTTCTGCCATGGGGCTTAAATACTGCGTGTTGGAAAATATATCGGCGGTGTAAATAAAACC
>CAZLRM010000169.1:0-4185 GCA_964561895.1 uncultured Christensenellaceae bacterium
AACGCGAATATCGCTGCGTATAATGCCGCTGCGGGCAAAGAAGTATATGATACCGGCAAAGATTGAGCTGCTCTCGCCCGCGGGTAACCGCGAGTGTCTTAAAGCCGCGGCGCGCTTCGGTGCGGACGCAGTTTATATTGCAGGCAAAGAATACGGCTTGCGCGCGTTTGCGGATAATTTTTCACTGGAAGAAATTGCGGACGCCGCGGCATATCTGCACAGCCTCGGCAAAAAGCTGTATATCGCGCTCAATGCGGTGTTTCATGAAAAGGATTTTTTGGGGCTTGAAGCTTACGTTTCAAGCCTTGCAGATGCCCGCGCGGATGCACTGATCGTATCCGATCCGGGCGTTTTCACGTTGGTCAGGCGCGTTGCGCCGGACATGCCCGTGCATATCAGCACACAAGCCAACACCACCAACGCCGAAAGCGCCGCGTTCTGGCACGCCCAGGGGGCAAGCCGCGTGATACTCTCGCGCGAGCTGTCGCTCGAGGAAATTTCTAAGATACGACGCGACGCGCCGGAATCGCTCGAACTCGAAGCGTTCGCGCACGGCGCGATGTGCATATCGTATTCGGGGCGCTGCCTATTAAGCAGCTTCATCACGGGGCGCAGCGGCAATACAGGCGAATGTGCTCAAGTCTGCCGCTGGGCGTTTTCGATTTACGAAAAAGGCTACCCGGACGACTACCTTCCCATCGCGCAGGACGAGCGCGGCACATATATACTAAACTCCAAAGACCTGTGCATGCTTCCGCATTTAAAAGAAATGGTGGAAGCGGGCGTGGTCTCGCTCAAGATCGAGGGGCGTATGAAGTCCGCTTATTACGTCGCTTGTGTGACGCGTGCGTACCGCAAAGCGCTGGACGAGATCGCCGCGGGAAGGCCGTTTGACCCCATGCTCGTGCAGGAAGCCGCAAAGGCGGGCAGCCGTGAATTTACGACGGGCTTTTATTTTGGCAACCCGGGGGCGGCGGGGCAGGATACGCGCCGCGGCACCGTCGTGCGCACCTATGACTTTGTCGGTGTTGTTAAAGAGCAACTTCCGGATGGCTGGCTGCAGATCGAGCAGCGCGGCAAGTTCTGCGCGGGAGATACGCTTGAGGCGCTTTCCCCGGGGGAGACGGGTGAGTTCATCGTAACGGATATCTATACGACGGAAGGCGAGCCGCGGCAGAGCGCGCCGCATCCCAAAGAGCTGCTGCGCATCCGCTGCCCGCTGCCGCTGGAACCGGGCGACATGCTGAGAATACGCAGGAAATAGCATCTATCGGGCTTCTCCGCAAAGTATTGAGATTGTACGTGCAGATCTCTATAAATGATGTTAAAAAACCACCCTCCGCGTGATCGGTTCGGAGGGCGGGGAATGATACTGTGAGAATATATATCAAGGAGGGTTGCTGATGAAGGCCGGCGAATTATTCATGCGGGTTTTAAAGCAGATGTCCAATGCAATACGATCCTACAGATTCATTATACTAACAGGTCTTGCGTTCTTCACGATTTCCGCCTTCTGGCAGCTGTACGATTACGTCATTCCATTAATACTCAAATATTCGCTGAGTCTTGGTGATACCGTTAATGGGGTGGTTATGGCGCTTGACAATATCGTCGCGGTCATCATGCTTCCGCTGTTTGGCGTGATATCGGACCGGACAAGCAACAGGATGGGCAGGCGAAAACCATATATACTCTACGGTACGCTGGCTGCCGTAACCTGCATGATGCTGATACCGCTGGCGGCGCATTCGCGCCAGACATGGCTGTTTATTTTGGGCTTGGGGCTGGTGCTGGTTTCCATGGCCACATACCGTTCGCCGGCAGTAGCGCTGATGCCCGATATCACGCCCAAGCCGCAGCGTTCCAAAGGCAATGCGGTTATCAATTTAATGGGAGCCATTGGCGGTGCGCTGATACTGTTATTAAACGGTTTTCTGGCACCTGATTCCAAAAATCCGGACACAGCAAATTATTGGCCGATTTTTCTTGCCACTGCGGGGATTATGCTGGCAGGTACGATTGTGCTGATGTTCACCGTAAATGAGCCCAGGCTTGTGCATAAGATGCGCCTCGATAGCGCCGCGATGGGTATCGATCCCGAAGAGGCGCTTGAAACAGCGCCTCAGGCCAAGCGAAATCTTGAGCCGGGTGTTTTGGCCAGCATGATATTAATACTGGTCTCCATATTTTTTTGGTTCATGGGCTATAACGCTGTAACGACAGCGTTCTCGCGGTATGTAACGCAGCCAAGCTTCGGTATGACGGAAAAACAAGGATCGTTCATTTTGATGGTGGCGGTCATTGCGGCTACGCTGGCGTTCATACCGATTGGCATCGTTTCCTCACGGATAGGCCGCAAGAAGAGCATCATGGGCGGCATTATGCTGCTCGTGCTTGTTTTCGGCACAGCGACGCTCTATAAAGGGTATTCTCCCCTGATGTACGTTTCCTTTGGGTTGGCGGGCATCGCATGGGCGGCGATCAATGTCAATTCGCTGCCAATGGTGCTTGAGATGGCCAAAGGGGCAAGCGTGGGGCGCTTCACAGGCTTCTATTACACAGCGTCGATGGCGGCACAGATCGTAACGCCGGTATTGTCTGGGGCGTTGCTGGAGTACGGCCACACCATACTGGGAAGTGATGATCCTTTCGCCGGGTATGCTTTTCTGTTCCCGTACGCTGCCATATTCATCGCGCTTTCTTTAGTAACCATGCTGTTTGTGCGCCATGGCGACTCGCGCCCCGAAGCACCGAAGAGCCGGCTTGAAGCGTATGACACCGCGGACTGAGGCAAAAGTATGGCACCGACAATTATTCTCATCATCATCGCTGCGTTGTTTGCGCTGTACGCTTTTCTGATTGCGCCCGGACGGGTTCCGAAGGGCGCGCCGGAGGCGCTCTGGAAATACCATTACGCGCACCGCGGATTGCTCGACAAGCAGGGCACGGTTCCCGAAAACTCGATCCCCGCGTTTGCCGCAGCGGCGGAGGCGGGCTATGGCATCGAGCTCGATATTAACCTTACGACAGACGATCAGGTCGTGGTGTTCCACGACGAAAGCCTCATGCGCATGTGCGGCATCAATAAAATGGTCGCGGATTGTTCATGGGAAGAGCTGAAAAAGTGCTGCCTTTCCGGCGCAAGGCAGCGCATCCCGCTTCTTACCGAGGTGCTTACTCTCGTGAACGGGCGCGTACCGCTCATCGTGGAGATTAAAACCACGAAGCGCAACAAAGCGCTGTGCGAAAAAGCCGCGGCGATACTGGACGGCTACCGCGGCCCGTACTGCATCGAATCGTTTCATCCGGGTATCGTGGCATGGTTCAAGGCAAACCGGCCGGGTGTGGTGCGCGGGCAGCTTGCCGCAGGGCAAAAGCAATACAAGCAGCTCCCCTGGTGGCAGGGGTTCATACTGTCGGGGCTGATTACAAGCGTTGCGGCACGGCCCCAGTTCGTCGCATTTCGGCATGAGGACGCGCACGGCAAGATGAAGCTGTGGCTGTACAGGCTGTTGGGCGGGAAGCTGGTCGGTTGGGTGGTGCGGGACACGGACGACGTCGCGTGGTGCGAAGCTGCCTTTGACGTAGTCATATTCGAATATTTCAGGCCAAAAAATTGAACCCCGCGGTACTGCCGGTATTCACGCTTGGGGTTCTTCATATGTTACCGTGGTTTTTACGCGTTCAGCGGTCAGCTGTGCAGTGGATATCAGCGTGAGGTTCTCAACCTTTCTGTTAAGCTGCCACCGGCAGGGACTTTGGGCGGGATACCGTGCCTCTGTAACCGCGTTGTCGGCACAGAGCCACACGGAGAACTTTGGCTTAATGCCGCAGCTGTAATAAAGCTCCACGAATTGTATCGTCTTTTCCGGGTCGGTGGGGATATCCAGCATGTCGTAATCATGCCGGAAGGGAAGCCCGCCCCGCAGCAAAGCCGCAATATTCGGAATAAAAGCCACTGTCATCACTCCATTCCCGTGACAGTCTATGCGTCCGGAAGGAGAATCGTTCCGTTTGATGCCTCCTTTTTCATGCCCTGTATGAACTTCGGTTGCAACCATGCGCGCGCCCGGTATATAATTAAATATCATATCGGTTCGTTTCATTTATTTTTCGCAAAGGAAGTGATATTTTGGACGATTTCAGGGAAGGCGCTTTTCTGTATATCATCGGCGCCGTCGTGAT
>CAZLRM010000170.1:0-4175 GCA_964561895.1 uncultured Christensenellaceae bacterium
ACGGCTCCTCATCTGTTATACTTATTATATAACAGATGTTCAATATGTCAATCCCATGAAATAAAAAAACAACCGACGTTAGTCAGGTGTTTACCGCTTAGAGCTTTAAGACGCCTTCCGACGATTGGCTTGCCATCGGAAGGCCGATTCACTTAGAAGGGCAATAATAAGACGGGTAATATATATAAAAACCGCCGGCAAACCAAGTTGTCAGTGGCCGATACCCGGCTTTTCGTCAGGTGTCCCGCCTCTCTTCCGGCTCCATTGGGTTCAGACCAAATACGGCTCTCGCGCTTTCTGCACGCGGGTCGTGCTTCACCTTCTTCGAGCGAAAAGTACCATCCTCCTTTTTGCGGTTGTGCGTACTCTTCATCCGGTTGCTTTTGCCCATTATCCTGCTCCTGTTTCTATTTCTTTGGTTTCCCGCCATACTCCCGCCAGTATTCCGCGATATGCCCTGCTCCTTTATAACTGATCAATGCCTATGGCCTTGGCAACGTCTTGTCATCGGGGTCGTTCTTCATCAATCCGAATCCTGCCCGCAGGCTTTCCGCCAGCATATCAAGCTCTTCCCGTGAGGGAAACTTCTCATCGCTCTTTTTTCCGTTGCGCCTGTTCTTCATTTCACTGTTCCCGTCCGTGTTGCGCCCTGCCTTTTTGTATTGGAGCCCGGCGCTTCTTTTTGCGTTCTGCGGTTCTCATCCGGTTTTCCGTCGGCCCCCCGTTCACGCTGCTGCGCGCGCGTTCTGCAGCGAGAACTTTATCTTATTCAGACCTTTTTCATTGACAAAAGCAGCACCCTAGCATTAGTATGCCGTAGCACGAGAAAAATTATCGCTTTATATGAAAAACGCGGATACTGATTTTTCCGCGCTGTATATTAGCTCCTCTTTCACACGATTCCTTCCGGCTGCCGTTACTCACGGCTTCGCCGCTTTTAAATACGTATACGGATCGACCAACATACCGTCCGGATGCACGATCGTAAGGTGCAGATGGCTTCGTGAGCTGCTGCCCGTGTTGCCCACATATCCGATGTGCTGCCCCGCTTTTACGCGCTGGCCTTCTTTAATGAAATCCGGCAGGCTTTTCATGTGGTGATAGTAAAACAAATAGCCGTAATCATCCTCCACAATCACGGAATTCCCGCCGCCGCCCCATTCGCCGATAAAAAACACCGTGCCATCCGTGCAGGAATAAATCTCGGTGCCACTCTTTGCCCAGATATCGGTGCCGGTATGCTTGCGCGCGCCGTCGTCTCTTTTCGCATACCACGTCTTCCTCAGCCGTATATACCGCTGCAGAGGCCATGTGATGCCCTGCGAAAGATTGCCCTTTTCCGGGGGCAGCGCATACTCCTTTTTAGCAAGTTCTTCGTCAAATACGGTGTTCATATAATCAAAGGCAGACTCCGCCCTCAGATAAGCCAGCTTGTCCTCTCCGATGACGGAACGAATCGCGTCCCGGTAATAAACGGGCTCGATGCGCACCTCCGCCGATGTTTTCTCGTTCCCGCTTTCTATGCCGACCTCAACCGAAAGGCTTGACTTGATACAGCCTTCGTATTGCGCGGCATCCGCAGCAGCCAGCTGCGCGAGCATGTAAAGGTATTGCCAGCTTGGCGATGTGATTTGATTATCAAACACCATCTCTGCCCCCGCGGGGAAACTGCTCTCGGCCTGCGCAACGCCCGCTATAATCGCGCTGTTTACATCGTCCCGAATATCCAATATCCACCGGCTTTCGGTATAATTGAAAAGATTGATGTTCAGCCTGCCGGCGTCCTCCCCTTCCGGCAGCATCGCGGCCACGTCAAACAGCATGCTGTCCCGTATTGCCTGCTCCAGTTCCGCCTCCACCTCCGCGGCGGAGGGCGTCGGCTGCGGCGCAGCAGCCGGAATAGGCGATACGGCAGGGGACTGTACTGCTGCAGCGGCAACAGTATCGGTATCGCCCGTATCGGGGTTCTGCTCCGCCGATTCGGTTACGGCATTCACGCCACCCGTATCAGGATTGGCTTCCTTTAATTCAGAACAGGAGACAAGCAAAAAGGTCAGAATACACGCCATTAAAGCAGCGGCTGTTTTCTTAATCACAGGCATTTTTCCTTCGTAAAATAATTCGTTGTACAAGGTGTTATCTTTCAGCCCGCATTATAGCATACAAGCGGCGTTGTGACAATTTCGGGAGAACGATAAAAAGCGCCGGGCTCTGCCCCGCGCTTTTTTCGCAGATATGTTTTTTCGGCTTAGTACATGCCGCCCATTCCGCCGCCTGCCGGCATCGGCGGTGCGGGATGCTCTTCGGGGATATCCGTCACGATGCTCTCGGTCGTGAGCAGCATCGCCGCGATGGAACCCGCGTTCTGCAGCGCGCTCCTCGCTACCTTGGTCGGATCGATGATGCCCTTGGCTACGAGGTCACCGTATTCGTTCTTCGCCGCGTCGTAACCAAACTTAGGATCATTCGACGCTTTGATCTTCTCCACAACGACGCTTCCTTCGATGCCCGCGTTGAACGCGATCTGGCGTACAGGCTCTTCCAGAGCGCGCAGCACAATCTGCATACCCGTCTTCTCGTCGCCTTCTGCGCTTTCCATCGCCTTAACCAGGGCTTTCGCTGTGTACAGCAGCGCAATGCCGCCGCCCGGCACGATGCCTTCCTCTACCGCTGCGCGCGTGGCTGCGAGCGCATCCTCGATGCGCATCTTGCTTTCCTTCATTTCGGTCTCGGTCGCAGCGCCTACCTGAATTACCGCGACGCCGCCCGCAAGCTTCGCGAGGCGCTCCTGCAGCTTCTCGCGGTCGTAATCGGATGTGGTCTCGTCGATCTGCACCTTGATCGAATTGATGCGCGCCTTGATTTCGGACGGATCTCCCGCGCCTTCCACGATCGTGGTGTTCTCTTTATCGACCTTGACCTGGCGTGCGTGACCCAGCATATCGACCTTGGCTTCCTTAAGCTCCAGGCCGACTTCTTCCGAGATCACCTGTCCTCCCGTCAGTATCGCGATATCCTGCAGCATCGCCTTGCGCCTGTCGCCAAAGCCCGGGGCTTTGACCGCGACGCAGTTGAACGTGCCGCGCAGCTTGTTGACGATCAATGTCGCAAGCGCTTCGCCTTCCACGTCCTCCGCGATGAGCAAAAGCTTTTTGCCCGTCTGCACGATCTGCTCCAGCAGCGGCAGTATTTCCTGTATGTTGCTGATCTTCTTGTCGGTGATCAGAATCAGAGGATCGTCGAGCACCGCTTCCATCTTATCGGTATCGGTCACCATATAAGCCGAAGCGTAGCCGCGGTCGAACTGCATGCCTTCCACGACCTTAAGCTCGGTCTTCATGGTCTTGCTCTCTTCCACCGTAATGACGCCGTCGTTGCCGACTTTCTCCATTGCTTCCGCAATCAGCGCGCCGACCGTTTCATCCGTCGCCGATATGGACGCGACCTGCGCGATCGCCTTGGAATCGTTGATCGGTTTGGAGAGGCCTTTAAGGCTTTCCACCGAAACGTCCACCGCTTTTAAAATGCCCTTTTTGATGCCCATCGGGTTTGCGCCCGCCGCGACATTCTTCAATCCCTCGCGGATGATCGCCTGCGCTAAAAGCGTCGCAGTCGTGGTGCCGTCGCCCGCAACATCGTTGGTCTTGGTTGCGACTTCCTTAACAAGCTGAGCGCCCATGTTCTCGAACGGGTCTTTAATCTCGATCTCTTTCGCGATCGTCACGCCGTCGTTCGTGATGACGGGCGAACCGAACTTCTTATCCAACACGACATTGCGGCCTTTGGGCCCGAGCGTAACTTTGACCGTATCGGCCAGCTGATTCACGCCCGATTCCAGCATGCGCCGCGCTTCTTCCCCGAATTTAATCTGTTTTGCCATATGACTTCCTCCTCCTTATTCGACCGTCGCGAGCAGATCGCTCTGGCGAACGATGATGTATTCCGTGCCGTCCACCTTGACTTCCGTTCCCGAATACTTCGAGAATATCACCTTGTCTCCGACCTTCACGGTCATTTTCACTTCCTTGCCGTCCACAAGCCCGCCGGGGCCCACCGCGACGACTTCCGCAGTCTGCGGCTTCTCCTTGGCGCTGCCCGTCAGCACGATGCCGCTCTTGGTCGTTTCTTCGCTCTCCAAGCTCTTGATCACGACTCTGTCAGCCAATGGTTTGATC
>CAZLRM010000171.1:0-4017 GCA_964561895.1 uncultured Christensenellaceae bacterium
TTGGGAACGCCGGGGAACAGTGCGCGGATCGCGCCGCGCATACGCTTCGCTATGGATTCCACGAGCCCCGCGTCCTGCGCGATCTGCAGAACGCCGAGCCACAGCGCGTACGCGCCGATAAGGCTGATACACAGCAGTGCCGCGTCCTTCGCGCCCGTTATCGCGGCATCGGAAACGGCCTGTGCCCTGCCCGTCGCAATCCCCACGATACAGCCGATGACGATCAGCACCGCCCAAATATAGCGAGTCATACCTTCACCCCGGTTCCCGATTTATATATTTATTTATGCATATTATTTATTATTTTTTTTGTATATTTTTTATGTATATTCAATTGTGACAGAATTATTAATCTTTACTTTTTTTAGTGCAATGGGGTTGACAATATGAAGGTATATTTGTTATATTTTGATATGGGAGAACATAAATATAAATGGGGAGATGAAAAGTATGAAATCAACAGGTATTGTGAGGAAAGTCGATTCACTTGGGCGCATTGTGCTTCCTATCGAATTGCGCCGCGTGATGGGTATCGATATCAAGGATCCCATCGAAATCTTTACCGATGACAATCACATCGTGCTGGGCAAGTATCAGCCTGCCTGCATATTCTGTGAGAGCGTCTCGGGCGTAACAGAATTCAAGGGTGCCAAAGTATGCGCTGAGTGCATGGCCAAACTCAAGAAGTAACATCCGGCAAGCCGGATAAAAATCCGTAGGCTCTGTTCCTGCGGATACCCAGTTTAAAAGACGCCGCGTCCGCGGCGTCTTTTTTTGTCATGCCGCCGCGGATGTATTCTGCCAGCAGCGCTTTAATCTCTTCGTCGCTGACTTCATCCTTTTTTTCCTGCGCTCCGCTGATCACAATCACATACTCGCCCTTGTTCTCGCCCGCAAACTCTGCGCAGGCCTCTTTGAGGCTGCCGCGGAATACGCGCTCGTATACCTTGGTCAGCTCCTTGGCGACGGCGATGAGCCGGTCATCCCCGCACGAGCGCCGCAGCGCTTCCAGCGTCGCGCAAAGATGGTGCGGGCTCTCATACAATATGCAGGGCAATCCGCTCTCTGCGGCCTGCGCAATCTGTTTCTTCTGCTCCGCTGTCTTTTTGGACAAAAACCCGATGAATGTGAAAGCGCCGCCAAAGCCAGAAAGCGTCATTGCGGTAATGGCCGCGCACGCGCCGGGCAGCGAGGTAATTTCAACGCCCGCCTGCGCCGCCTCCACGATGAGCAGCGCACCCGGATCGGAAATCACGGGCGTACCCGCGTCGGAAACCAGCGCCACGTTTTTCCCCTCTTTGAGCGCATCAATGAGCCATGCGCGCTTTTCACCCGTGCTGTGCTCGTGGAAGCTCACAAGCTTCGTTTTGATATTAAACCGCGTTAAAAGCCCCCGCGTATGGCGCGTATCCTCCGCCGCGATAAAATCGACTTCCCCCAGCACCTTGAGCGCGCGCAGCGTGATATCCTCCATATTGCCGATAGGCGTTGCGACGATGTACAGCATTCGTTATTCTCCGATCCCGTAGATTACTTTAAGTTCTTTCGTATACGCCCCGTCCGCCCCGTACACGGCGAGCGTGGGCAGGAAGGTAAGCCCCGGCCCCGCGCCTTTGCGCCCCTCAACCAGCGCGAAATTCGGGGATATTCCCTCCCGCTGCGATACGAGCCGCGCGCGTTTGGGTTCCACACGGGCTTCGCGCATGCGCTGCATGAGCTCTGCGAAGCGCTCTGCACGGTAAATCATATACAGCCGCCCGCCTGTACGCAGCAGTTTTGCCGCAGCATCCGCCACATCAGCGAGCGTACAGCATACCTCGCGCCGCGCAATGTCGACATGCGCGTTT
Organism: uncultured Christensenellaceae bacterium; assembly: GCA_964561895.1. GTDB lineage: Bacteria > Bacillota > Clostridia > Christensenellales > SZUA-584 > JAEWCC01. The sequence continues at coordinate 1,848 of CAZLRM010000171.1, forward strand.
GCGCTGGGCTTGCCCGCGCCGATGCGCTCGTACGGCGGGTTAGAAACGACGACATCCAGCCCGTGCCCGATGAGGCGCGGCGCTTCCTTCAGATCGCCGCAGACGATGCGCATACGGCCCCCAAGGCCGTTCATCTCCGCGCTGCGCCGTGCCATATCGCAAAGGCGCGGCTGTATTTCGATGCCCGTAATATCAAGCTTACGGTTGCGCGCGCACATCAGTATCGGCAATATGCCGCTGCCGGAACCTAAATCCACGGCCCGTTCCGTGCCGGATGTCTGCGCGAAGTGCGCAAGCAGCACCGCGTCCGTACCGAACGCAAACACCTCCGGGTGCTGTATGATGCTGTACCCGTTTTGCAAATCCTCGATTTTTTCGCCCGGCAGCAGCCGCACGTTTTCCTTACTTTCCATCCGGGTTATTATAACGCAAAAGCGCCGCGATGAAAACGGCGCAGTAGTTTTTAGCATATCGGCGGTAAAAATCCGTAAGTTTTACGGTTTATACCTATCCCCGAACTCCTGCCGCGCCCGCGCAGTGTGTTCCCGCACGAACTCCGACTTTGCTTCCGTGTACGCATCCCTGTCGTGCTCGTACTGCTTTTTTAGCCGCTCTTTGAGCGCGCCGTACTCCCACGCCACCTCCGGGTGGGATATCAGGTAATCTCGGAAATAAAGCTCGTCCCAGTCCCCCGGATATCTTACGTGAAGGTGAAATGCCTGCCCCTTAAAACCCTGCGGTGTGTAGCCCTTCATAAACATCATGTGCGGCGGCGGGTTTCGGGGCTGCGGGCTGAATTGCCAGCTGTCCGCAGTCAGCGCCTCTTTGAGCCGCGCCAAATCGCAGTCGTCCGCAATCTCCAGCAGTATATCGATCGTGGGCTTGGCGATGAGACCCGGAACCGCCGTGCTGCCGATATGGCTGACGCGCGCGATATTCTCTTTGCCCAGGGCATGCTCAATGCGTTTTCTTTCGCTCTCATATCGCTGCGCCCATGCGGGGTTATGCGGCGCAAGTATGATGGGAAAAAGCGCCCACAGCTCGGCATTCGTCATTTCAGAAAGAGGCTTTACCACGGTATTATCACCCTTCGGTTTATTTTTTTTGTCAGCCGCTTCTTCCATAACTCCAAGCCCCTCCTTTTTATGCAATTAATTATACATAAATAAACAGAATCAGGCAATACGCATTGGAAAGGCCATGCCGCAAAGCGGCATGGCCTGTAATGGTTTTATGGGGTACGGAAACTCTATATTCTATTCATGCCCCGGCAACTCTATTCATACCGCAGCGCGTCGATGGGCTTCAGCGTAGCCGCCTTGTTCGCGGGATAGATGCCGAATATCACGCCCACAAACGCGGAGAACCCGAGCGCCAGCGCAATGGTACCCGCCGACATCGCCATGGAGATGCCCATCGCTGTGCCGATGACTTTAAGGCCTATAAAGCCAAGCCCCACGCCAACCGCTCCGCCCGCGACCGAGAGCACCACGGCTTCGATCAGAAACTGCGCTAAAATATCGGTGCGCTGCGCGCCGATGGCCTTGCGGATGCCGATCTCACGCGTGCGCTCCGTGACAGATACGAGCATGATGTTCATGATGCCGATACCCCCTACGACGAGCGATATCGCCGCGATACCCGAGAGCAGCACCGTCATTACGCTCATTACCTCGTTCATCACGTCGAGTATTGCGCTTTGGTTGATGACGTTATACGCGTCCTCGTCGTTAAGCTCACGCGTTAAAAAATCCTCGGTCGCATCCTGCGCGGCGTCTACCGTATCGGGCGTGGTCGCGGAGATAAAGAGCGCGCTGAACTCCTTGTCTTTAAAAAGCCTCTGCGCCGTAGTTGAGGGGATGATCACCGTATCGTCCTTGTTAGCGAGCATCGTGTCCGATTCCTCAAGCAGCCCCACAACCGTAAAATCGAACCCTTCGATATCCAGCGTGTTGCCTATGCAGTTCTTCGTGCCAAAAAGATCGTCCGCAACATCCGAACCCAACACCGCGGTATATGAGTGCGCCTCCACGTCGATATCGCAGATAAACCGCCCTTGTGCGATAACCTGCCCCGTGATCTGTTGATAGATGCTAGTGACACCCTCGACGCTGTATGCGTCGCTTTCGTCGCCCGCCTTGATATTCGTCGTCTTGGCGATGACGCCCGT
>CAZLRM010000172.1:0-4011 GCA_964561895.1 uncultured Christensenellaceae bacterium
TATCAGCATACCCCCCAGCCCCGGCGCATTGACAATGCGCACAGCGCCATGATATAATCGCTTAATTAGAAGGGAGTAGCTTCCATTTTGGCGGTCGCCCGGCCGACATACCCGCTGCGCTGCAGCCGGCCGTGCGGTAATTGCGAGACTTTTAATGCGCTGCGCATTAAAGGTTTTTTTATTATCAGTATATTACGCGCGCATCTGTGCAGAAATTAGAAGAGAACAGGGGGAAACAGAAAATGCAGGTACCCTACAGCATGAATCAGAACGCGTTATTTGAGGCTTTTTCGACACAGGAAAGCGGGCTCAGCGCGCAAGAGGCGCAGCGCCGCATCGAAAAATACGGCGCCAACGCGCTTATGGAAAGCGGCAGGAAGACGCTGTTTTCCATTATAATCAGCCAGTTTAAAAATTTGATGATACTCGTACTGCTCGCGGCTGCCGTGATCAGTGCGTTCTTAAACGAGATCTCCGACGCGGTGATCATATTCGTCGTAATTCTGCTCAACGCGGTGATGGGTACGGTGCAGGAGAGTCGTGCGGAGGCCGCGATGGAGGCGCTAAAAAAACTCTCCGCGCCGGGCGCTAACGTAATGCGCGGCGGTGCGATGCGCGTGGTAAAATCTGCCGAGGTCGTGCCGGGGGATATCGTGCTGCTTGCCGCGGGAGATCATGTACCCGCTGATATACGGTTGATCTCTTCCGCTTCGCTGCGCATCGACGAATCCATGTTGACGGGCGAATCGGTGCCCGCCGAGAAAAGCGCTGAATCCGCGCTGGCCGAAGAGACGCCGCTTGCGGAGCGCGTCAATATGGCGTATTCCGGCACGAGCGTAGTATACGGGCGCGGCGCGGGCGTTGTCGTTACGACGGGTATGAACACCGAGATCGGTAAGATCGCGGGCGCACTCCAAAACGCGGCGGAGGGTGAAACGCCGCTGCAGAAGCGCATGAATTCGCTTTCGAAGACGCTGTCGGTGATGGTGCTCATTATTGCGGCGGTGGTGTTCAGCGCGGGGCTGCTGACGGGGCGCGAAGTGATGGATATGTTTCTTGTGGCGGTGAGCCTCGCGGTCGCGGCGATACCCGAGGGGCTTGCGACAGTCGTCACTTTGCTTTTAACGATGGGCGTACAGAAGATGAGCAAACGCGGCGCGATCATACGCAAGCTGCCCGCAGTGGAGACATTGGGTTCGACAAGCGTGATCTGTTCCGACAAAACCGGCACGCTCACGCAGAACCGTATGACAGTGGTGAAAGTGTACGTAAACAACGCGGATTCGGACGCCGAAGTGCTGCAGGCGTCGGAGGAATCGGCGCTGCTGGAACGCGCGTTTATACTGTGCAACGATACGCAGGAGACAACGGGGGACGGGGAGAGCAGGCTGACGGGCGACCCGACCGAAACCGCGCTGTATGCTTTTGCCGCAGCACGCAATGACGTTAAAGCAGTCGCGGCAAAGTATCCGCGCATTTTTGAGATACCGTTTGATTCGGAACGTAAACTCATGAGCACGGTGAACGGCACTGATATGTTGGCGCTGTATATTAAGGGCGCTCCTGACGAGATTATTGAGCGCTGCTCGCATATATCCCTTGGCGGCAAAATGGTTGAAATGACGCCGCAGCACAAAAAGGCGGTGCATGAGGCGAATGCGCGTATGGCGGGAGAAGCGCTGCGCGTGCTGGGAGCGGCGTATAAGCCGCTTGCCGCTGCTCCGCAAAGCGCGGACGGCCTTGAGAGCAGCCTTATCTTTCTCGGGCTTGCGGGCATGATTGATCCGCCGCGGATTGAGGCGGCTGAGGCGGTAAAACTATGCCGCAGCGCGGGTATACGTCCCGTGATGATCACGGGTGACCACAAGATCACCGCCATGGCGATTGCGCAGAAGCTGGGTATCCTCACTGAAGGCGGCAAGGCGCTTTCGGGAGTGGAACTGGACGCGCTCTCGGACGAAGCGCTGGAGTGCGACCTGATGGACATCGGCGTATACGCGAGAGTCGCGCCCGAGCACAAGGTGCGCATCGTAAAAGCTTTTCAGAGCAAAGGCAATGTCGTCGCGATGACGGGCGACGGTGTGAATGACGCGCCCGCGCTTAAAACGGCCGATATCGGCGTAGGTATGGGCATCACGGGTACCGAGGTATCTAAAAGCGCTTCGGACATGGTGTTGACAGACGATAACTTCGCGACCATCGTCAAGGCCGTAGAGGAAGGCAGGCGGATATTCCGCAACATCAAGATGGCGGTGCAGTACCTGCTTTCCACAAACCTTTCCGAAGTGGCTACGCTGCTGATCGGCACGCTGATGGGGCAGACGGTGCTGTTTCCGGCACAGATACTGTGGATCAACCTCGTAACGGATACGCTGCCGGCGCTGGCATTGGGTATGGAGCCCGCGCCGCAACATATCATGCGCCAAAAGCCGCGCGATGCGAATGAGAGCTTCTTTGCGGGGGGAATGGCGGCGGATATGGCTGTGTTCGGCACGGTGATGAGCGCGCTCACGCTGGGTATATACTTTTTGTCGCTTGCGTGGTATAAAGACCATATGGTTTCCTCCACGATGGCGTTTTTAACGCTGGGCCTCGTGCAGCTCTTCCACGCGTTCAACATCCGGTCAGGCAGCCGCACGGTGCTGTCGGACTTTTTGCGCAACAAGTGGATGCTCGGCGCGTTTGCGCTGTCCGCGCTGCTCCAGGTGATCGTTGTGGCGCTGCCATGGGCGGCATCGTTCTTCCGGGTGGTGCCGCTTACCGCGCAGCAGTGGCTCGCGGTGCTTGCGGCATCGGCGGCGATTGTCCCCATGGCGGAAATAATCAAAGCTGCAAGGCGGCTTTTCAGAAAGGCATCGCGCTAAAAAGGGGCTTTTATGATCGATTATCACGTACATTCCGATATTTCCGCGGACTGCAAAGTAAAGATGGCCGATATGGCTTATGCGGCTGCGCAGCGGGGCATACGCGAGCTGTGTTTTACCGAGCATATCGACCTTGGTCTAACGGAAGGCCCCGAATTCAATGTGGATTTTGAACGTTACCGGGCAGCGTTAAGCGAAGTAAAAGCGGCAGTTCCGCAAATCAATATCCGTATGGGTATTGAAGCGGGGCTGGATCTGCGTACGAAGGACGAGATGCGTACGCTGCTTTCAGGCCTCGATTATGTGATCGGCTCCCAGCACCTGGTTTTTGGGCAGGATCCATATTATAAGAAGTTGTGGGAAGGGCATACGCAGCGCGAAATTTACGAGGAGTACCTCGCCGAATCGCTGCGCTGCGCTGCTTCGTGCGATTTTTTCGATGTGCTGGGGCATCTGGGGTACGTCGCCAAGTTCTGCCCGTATGAGGACAAGCTGATGCGCTATGCGGATTTTACGGACGCGACCGACGCGGTTTTAAAACTGCTGGTGCAAAAGGGTAAGGGGCTGGAGGTCAACACCAACGGGCTTTTTATGACGCCCGATACGATGCCCGAAATGCCCATCGTCCGGCGGTTCTTCGAGCTGGGCGGCGAGATCGTCACGGTGGGCAGCGACGCGCACACCGAGGCGGTGGTGGGCCACGCGGTGCCTGACACGTTGGAATTGCTCAGGCGAATCGGCTTTAAATACGTATGCGCGTTTGATGAGCGCAAGCCGCGGTTTATTTCAATAGTATAAGAAACGGATCAACACATCTGGCAGTGCGGATTCCTGTTTTAAGGGCATGAATATTTCATGCTTTTTTTCTGCGCCACACGGCAGGCGATATGAGCAGCAGTACAGGAAATACCTCCAGCCGTCCGATCAGCATATCAAGGGATAATACGATCTTGCTGAGAATGGAGAACTGGGAATAATTACCGATTGGAGATACGATGCCGAGGCCAGGCCCGATATTGTTGAGCGTAGCGGCCACCGCTGAAGCTGATGTTTCAAAGTCGTATCCGTCTGTTGAAACAATCAACATGGAAACCACGGCGATTGCGCAGTACACGGTGATAAATATACCTGTACGGTTGATGATGTC
>CAZLRM010000173.1:0-4011 GCA_964561895.1 uncultured Christensenellaceae bacterium
GCTGATATCCGGTAAGCAGTGCGTTCTTGATGTGCTCCAGAGAATCGCGGCGGCGCTTGACGGCGATCTGATAGATGAGGTCGCCCGCGCGGTTGACGATGTCCTCAGCCGCTTCTTCGGATGCAGCGGCGTCGCGGATGATCTCGTTGCCCGCTGAAATCATCGCGCGCAGCACGGCCTTTTGCTCCACGATCTCCACGTAGTAACCGACGTTGGACGCGCTGGGCACGCAGGAGGCAAGATCCGCGATGTAGATCGTATCGTCCGCGTCTTCCAGCTGTCCCATGCGCTCCAGCCGGTCTACTACCGTCACAGTGTCCACCGGTATGCCCGACTCGGATAAATCACCCATCGCGGCGAATATAAGACGGTTGCGCTTGGAATAGAAGTCCTCCGGAATCAGCCGCTCCAGCGCGATGAATACCGCTTTGGGATCAAGGAACATACTTCCGAGCACGCTGCGCTCCGCTTCCGCGTTGTTGGGCGGTATGTAGGCCAGCGGCCTTTCCCTTTCCGCAGCGCTCATTGTTTTACTCCTCTTCTGCTTCCACAACGGCAACGATCTCTGTGGAGATACCCGCGTGCAGCTTCACCTGCAGTTTGTATTCGCCGAGTTCCTTTAAGTTGTCCTCCAGCACGATTCTCTTCTTTTCGATCTCGATGCCGTGCTGAGAAAGCATTGCTTCAGAAATCTCCTTGGAGGTGACGGAGCCGAACAACCTGCTGTTCTCGCCCGATTTTGCCTTGATGACGACGCGTAGGCCGGAAAGCTTTTTCGCGGCCTCCTCGGCGGAGAGCCGCTCTAAAAGGCGGCGCTTTTCGAGCGCTTTTTGCTGCTGCTTGGCGATCTCGAGGTTAGCCGAAGTGGCTTCCTTTGCAAGTTTCTGCGGGAACAGGAAATTGCGTGCGTAGCCGTCGCTCACATTGACGATATCCCCGATGTATCCTTTACCCTTGACGTCTGCCGTTAAAATCACTTTCATTTCAGTTTTCCTCTCTTATCTGCTTTTTGATGGTATTTTTCAGCAGCGCGTACGCTGACTTCAAATCGGTATCCTTGAGCTTGACGGCCGCGATGGTTGCGTGACCGCCGCCGCCCAAGCTTTCGAGCAGCAGCTGTACATTCACGTCGCCGAGTGACCGCCCGCTGATGATCACGTTGTCGCCCTCGCGGCAGACCACGAACGAGGCGGATATGCCGCGGATCGTCAGCAGCGCGTCGGCGGCCTGCGCTGCAATGAGCGGTGCGCTCTCTGTGCCCTCCGGGCATGCGGCAACCGCGATGCCGCCCGGCAGTACCTCCGCGCTTTTGACGACGTCCGATTTGGCGGAGTATGTTTTAATATCATCCTGCACGAGCTGGCGGATGCCGGTGGAATCCGCGCCGAGCCGGCGTAAATATGAGGCCGCTTCAAAAGTACGTACGCCCGTGTTGAACGAAAACCCCTTGGTGTCGATCGTGATGCCGCATAGCAGCGCATCAAGGTCGATAGGCAGCGGTCTAACGTCTTCACCGAAGTATTGCAATATCTCGGTGACCAGTTCGCACGCGGACGAGGCATACGGCTCGTGGTAGTACAGCGCCGTTTCTTCAATGTTGGTCGTGCCGCGCAGGTGGTGATCGATGACGACGACGGTATCCGGAATATCGATGAGGCTAGGTGCAACCGTAAAACTGGCGATCTGCGTATCTACGATGATCAGCATGGACGACGGGCCCATGCGCATGCCTGCCTCTGCGCCCGAAAGTACTGCGCTGTTGTAAATATCAGTCGCCGCGACGCGTTCCATCAGTGTCTGTATGGAGGGGTTGGGGTGGTCCACCACCATATAAGCCTTTTTACCGATGTGCCGCGCGCACGCGCTTAAGCCTAAGGAAGCGCCCATGCAGTCGAGGTCGGGCACCTCGTGGCCCATGATGTAAACCTCGCTGCACTGCTCCATAAGATTGCGCAGCGCGTGGCTGATCATACGCGATTTTACCTTGTTGCGCCGGTATATTGTCTTGATTGCGCCCCCGAAGAACATGTACTGGTCGCCCTGCTTGATGACCGCTTGGTCGCCGCCGCGCCCCAACGCCAGTTCCAGCGCTTTGCCGGAAAACTCGGCGGACTGCTCGGGCGTCTCGCCCACGCCCACCGCCACGGAAAGCGTTGGCGGACGAGAAGCCTGAATCTGGCGCACGTCGTCCAGTATGCGGAACTTGCTGGAGCGCAGCGTGGAAACGTAGCGCCGCTCGAACACGCAGGTATAACGCCCGCGGTCGGTGCGCATGAACATGGCGGATACGCTTTTTGCCATTGCGGATATACGCCTTTCCACCGAGGCAATCACCTCGGAAAGCTCCGTCTGCGTCATATCGGCGGAAAGCTCCTCGTAGTTGTCCACCTGAATATTGCAGACCACAGGCAGAAAGCTCTGGTAAAGCCGCTTGGCCTCGACCATGTTTTCTACGTCGATGAGCCGGTAAAGCAGCATGCTTGCGTTCCCGTAGGGGATCGTAAACAGCTCTTTTTTATAAGCGCGGCCGCGAATCAATATCTTTTTATCCTTGTCGGGTACGCTGATGCCGGGGATCATGCGTGAAATATTGCGCATTGCGCCAAACCCCGTGATGTCGCGGAAAGCGAGGTTGCACCACTTGATCGCGCCGGAGGCGGTGGTCAGTGCGACCGGAATTGCCATTGTATTGAGATAGGTCGCCATGGCTTCTTCGTTTTCGAGCGCCTTCATGACGAGCTGCTGCCATTTAATCTTGGCAAATATGCCGAAAAACAGATACAGCGCGGCAAGCGCTGCGCACAGCACCGTTACGATGATGCCTGAGCGCGTATCAAACCAAAAGGAAACCGCAGCTGCAAGAAGCAGAGCGCAGCAAAATATGATGAATTCAGTTGTGAAAATGCGAATTTTTCGTTTCAGAAGTCTGCATCTCCTTTCTCTTGGCTGCGGCGTCTGAACCCCAGCATGTTTTCGAGAATGCCCAGAAACATCAACAAACCTCCGAATATGATCACGGCCAGGGTTTGAAGCGCCACGCGCACCTTAAAGCTTAGTCCGCGCGCTTTATAAAGAAAATCGGCAAAACTCAGCGCCTGTATGATAAACAAAAACGCGTAAATATAAAACACCGTATCCAACAGCATATCAAATGACGGCAGCTTTAAAGCATTGCCCGTGGCTGCGGCTAGGTACGAAACCAGGAAGGCTGCCCACAAGCCGCGCGGCAGTTCATAGTCGCTGAACGAAGGAACGTTCGCTACCGGTATGCCGCGCCGTTTGGCGAGCGATCTTGGTATCAGGCTGCAGACCAACCCTGAAAGCAGAGAATAGACCGCGATTCCGGCCGCGAGAAAATAATTGACCCATTCGCGCAGTATTTTCAGCATCGTGACCGTTGCCTGTGCGCGCGGCGCTGCCAGCACCGCTTCCTGCGTGATCGCGCCTGTCTGAATATCCAAAAACCGCGCAATCTGATACAGCATATTAACCGCGCTGTCGCTGAGAGCGCTCAAACTCTGCCCGACGCGCTCTGCGATATAATCGACGGGCAGCAGGCGCGTATGCAGCCAAATCACACCGATCAGCAGCAATATACCCAAAAATGCGGCCCCCGAAATCATGACAGCGCCGTCTCTGAAACGCCTTTTTTGTCGGATCACCATCGCGGCACAGACCGCCACCGGCATAAATGCCGCAGCAAGCCCAATCGCGGCGGCGGGGCTGAATATCGCGGCTGCACCGATTGCGGCGACGCCAGCGACGCCGCCTGCCCTGGGGCAGCAAATCATCAGATACGCCAGTGCCGCGGGGATCGCCAATGCCCAGACCGGCAGCGTAACGAAAGCAAGAACCGGCAGCTTTGCCGCTGCCATGGACAGCGAAGCGACGATGAAAAACGAAACGATCAGTCCGCTAATATCTTTTCTTTCCGTCTTCTCCAAAACCCCTTATATTCCCGCTTTCAAAATGTTTCTTCAGCGAAGTCAGATCTCCGTAATCGGCCTCCAG
>CAZLRM010000174.1:0-3987 GCA_964561895.1 uncultured Christensenellaceae bacterium
ATGATCTTAATCATAATGCGTTTTTGCCGCATACCGTCGAACTCGCCGTAAAAGATTTGCTCCCACGGGCCAAAATCCAGCTTTCCCTCCGTCACCGCGACGACCACCTCGCGCCCCATCACGGTGCGTTTCAAATGCGCGTCGCCGTTGTCTTCAAAGCCGTTATGCGCGTACTGCGAATATGGTTTCTCGGGCGCTAGTCTTTCCAGCCACTTCTCGAAGTCGGCGTGCAGCCCGCTCTCATCGTCGTTGATGAATACGCTTGCGGTGATATGCATCGCGTTGACGAGACAAAGCCCTTCGCGCATGCCGCTTTCCCTGAGCGCAGAATCCACCTCGCGCGTGATATTCACAAACTGCCTGCGCTGCGGTATATCGAGCACCAAAACTTTGCGGTAGCTTTTCATGACATTTCCTCCATGTTGAGTTATCATATTCAGCATAATATAAAGCCGCAGAGATTAGCAACCATTTTTCAGTATATTTTTCACTAAATATAATTGATTCATCATACAGCAAAGGTACGATTATATGAAAATTACAGTCATCAACGGCAATCTGCGCAAGGGCAGCACATGGCACTGCTTGGGCTTGATACTGCAGCATCTTGCCCGGCACGGCGAAACCGAAATAACGGAATTCTTCCTGCCAAAGGATATGCCGCACTTCTGCAACAGCTGCTATCCCTGCTTTTACAAGGGTGAAGACGCCTGCCCTCACGCCGAAGCCATTGGCCCCATCGTTCAAGCAATCGAAGCATGTGATCTTATCGTACTCACACCGCCCGTTTGCGCGCTCGACGTTTCGGGATAGCTCAAAACGCTTCTCGACCACCTTTGCTTCATGTGGATCAGCCACAGACCGAACCCTAAAATGTTTGACAAGATAGGGCTTACAGTTGCAACAACTGCGGGCGCCGGCCTTGGGCATACGACGAAAACGATGAGAAACAGCCTTTTCTTCTGGGGAGTAAAGAAATCCTTCTCCTTGAAAAAGCCCGTCGCCGCCATGAAGTGGAGCGAAGTTTCCGAAAAAAATCAGGTAAAGATAAAGAAAGAAGCGGTTAAGCTTGCCGCGCGCATCTTAAAAGCCGCCAACACCGTACATAAACTGCCAAATCCGCCGCTTAGGAGCATCTTTTTTAATCTGATGGCAGGCGCGCAGAAGAAGAACGACTGGAACGCAACCGACAAGAACCATTGGGAAGAGAACGGCTGGCTTTCTGGAGGTAAACCTTTTTAGCGTTTTTCTTCAATGTTGTTTTTAGCTCTTTTTCGCATAATATATGAAAAAAGATACCACCTTTCGCCCTCCGGTTCGCGATACGGTGATATCTTTTATAGCCATCACTTTTTTACCGTCACATTGTACACGACGGTCTCCGCTGCTGATCCTTCCTCGAAGCTGCGCTCATAGACGAATGTGATTTGCGTAGTTCCGGCTTTGAGCGCTTCGAACGTATACGTATGGGTTCCGGGCGCGCCTGCTAAGCCCTCGCTCGCGCTTTCGTCGTTGTACTGGTCGCCGGTCATTTTTACAACGCTCTCATCGCTGACTGACACGCTCCACATATAACCTGTGGTGGGGTTCTCCTCCAGTTGAATCGTAAATCTGTCTCCTGCCTTTACCTCTATATTCGTATCCTTTTTCCCGTATACTTTCTCGGCGGAAACCGTACCGCAACCCGCCAGCATACAAAGCGCAAGCATTACGGCCGATATTACAGCCGTCATTTTTTTCATCGAAATCATCTCCCTTTCAATGTTTAAGACGATGCGCGTACCGATAAGTTCCGCCTGAAAACACGTGCCTTTAATTATTCTTCTTGCTTAAATACCCATCCGTCAACTCCATCAATTTCTCAACCGCTTGCGGATCTTTACTGTAGCGGGAAGACTCTACCCTGCGGCAGCAGTGGTCGTAATACCCGCCCGTCGCTTCTTTAAGCTCCGGTGCTGTCGCCAGCCATACGTAGGTTTGCGCCATCTGCTCAGGCGATATGGATTTCTTGCTTTTTACCGCATATGCCAGCTTTGCCGCTTTAGACAGGCCCGGGTAGCGGCTGATATCCACTTTAACGCTTGTTACCCGCACACAGTTTACGGTTACACCTGTCTCTTTTAGCTTATCAGCCAGCCAGTACGTATACATCACTTGGGCGAGCTTGGATTGATAGTACGCCTTCGCCACGCTGAATTGCCTGTTCTCAAACTCCGGGTCGGTAAGGTCTATCTTGAGATTATGGTGCATCACAAGCCCCTGCGAAGCCACAGTAAGTATTCGCCCCTGCACGCTTTGTTTAAGCGGGCTCAACAGCTCCTCTGTGAGCAGCACCGGCCCGACGTGATTAGTCGCCCATATGCTTTCTATACCCTCTGCCGTTTTTACAGGCTTCTTCTGCAATATGTCAAACGCCGCGGCATTGCTGATAAGCACATCCAGTCTGTCATACTTTTGCTTAAACGTTTGCGCCGCCTCCCGTATGGAGGACAGAAGCGACATATCGATAATTAAAAGCTCCGCAGCATCGCTGCCGCTTAGCCTGACTACCTCCTCCATCGCCTTTTGCCCGCGTCGTTCATCTCTGCACGCCATCACCACGCGGTACCCTTTTTGCAGCATCTGTACGCAGGCCGCTTTGCCTATACCCGCGTTTGCCCCGGTTATCATACACACCTTCATATGCGCGCCTCCTTATATCTTATCTTTCCCAAGCCCGTTTTTCATCATGTTAATGAAATGATTCAGGTTTTCAAATGCGTTGCGGTCGTCCGGAAATATCTCGTCGTAATGCGCAAACATAAATCTGGTAACACCAGTCAGAAACTCTTTAGGATATGCTTCCGATAGTTCCCCTTGTTTAATCGCGTGTCCTACCAAATCATCAATTTGTCCGTTCTGCGAGAACAAATGATGGATATACTCACGTATATTTTGATTCTTCTCCTTTGCAATCATCTCTGCGAATTGCCGGTATTTCGGATACATCTTCGCAAACCGTATCCCTACCTGCGCCTGCAGCCTGAAACGATTAAAGATATCTGCGCCCTCAAATTCCTCCATGCTCATTTCTTCAGCGATGAATTCTTTTTTAATGCGGGATGTCTCCTCCACAATGCAAATATACAGCGCCGCTTTATCCTTGAAATGATAATAGAATACGCCCTTGCTGATACCTGCGGTTTTGAGAATACGGTTAACCGAAGCTTCGTCGAAACTGTACTGCGAAAATTCCTCCAGTGCAGCGTCCAGCAGCTTTTGTCTTCTTCCAAACTTCTTTTCTTTCATCATGAGGCCTTTGCTATTTATGGACCATATGGTCTAATTCAAATTACCACGCGACATAATTTTTGTCAACTTTCCGGTATTACACCGTAAAAAAACAGCCCCATTCTAGAGGCTGTCTGATACCATGCTATTTTTGCGTTTCCTTCGCGACGAGGTTGGTCGCGCCGTATTTCTCCCGAAGCTTCGGCTTCTCGATCTTACCCGTTGGATTGCGCGGCACGCTGTCGAATATGACCTTGCGCGGGCGCTTGTAACGAGGCATGGGCGCGCAGAACTCTTCGATTTGTTCCTCGGTAAGCTGACAGCCCGGCTTAAGTTCCACGATAGCTGCGGCTATTTCTCCAAGGCGTTCGTGCGGCAGACCGATCACGGCTACATCTTTGATTGCTTCGTGTGAACGCAGGAAATCCTCAATCTGCACAGGATATAGATTCTCTCCGCCGCTGATAATGACATCCTTTTTTCTGTCCACAAGGTATATAAAGCCGTCCTCATCCTGCCTCGCCATATCCCCAGTGTAAAGCCAGCCGTCTTTAAGCACGGCTTCTGTGGCATTAGGGTCGTTATAATAGCATCTCATCACACCCTGCCCTTTCACCGCAAGTTCCCCGACGCCGCCTTGCGGCGCAGGGCTGCCCTTCTCATCGATAATTTTTGCTTCCCAGCCAAATCCGGGCACGCCGATCGCGCCTACCTTAC
>CAZLRM010000175.1:0-3981 GCA_964561895.1 uncultured Christensenellaceae bacterium
CGGCCGCCGGGTTCCATTCGTCGATTGGCTTTGACTGCCGCCTGTACCGCATGGACATACTGGGCAGTATTGCGCATGCGCGTATGCTGGGCAAAACAGGTATCATCGCTGTGCAGGAAAGCGAGGAGATCATCGAAGGCCTGTCCGCCATACTTGAGGATATCGAAAGCGGGCAGGTGCAGTTCTCCCAAAGCGACGAAGACATCCACATGAATATCGAGCGGCTTTTGACGGAGCGTATCGGCGATTCCGGAAAGAAGCTGCACACCGGGCGTAGCCGCAACGATCAGGTCGCGCTGGATACGCGCATGTTTTTAAAGGAAGCCAGCGCAGGGATTGCCGCGCAGATTAAAGCGCTCATGGGTACGCTGATCGGCATTGCGGAGGATCATATGGAGTCGATCATGCCCGCCTATACGCACATGCAAAAGGCGCAGCCCACCACGCTGGCGCACTATATGATGGCGTACTGCGAGATGCTGTTCCGCGACTGCGAACGGTTTGAGCGTGCGTATGACGCCGCGGATGTGATGCCGCTCGGGTCCGGTGCGCTCTGTGCGACAACCTACCCGCTGGATCGCAGCATGGTCGCGCGCGAGCTTGGCTTCTCAGCGATCACCAACAACAGCATGGACGCGGTCTCCGACCGCGACTTTGTGCTTGATTTCATCTACGCATGCGGCGTTGCCATGATGCACCTCTCGCGCTTCTGCGAAGAGATTGTGCTTTGGTCAAGCAATGAGTTCGGCTTCGTGTCCTTAAGCGACGCGTATTCCACCGGCTCGTCGATTATGCCGCAGAAGAAGAACCCCGACATGGCGGAACTGATTCGCGGCAAGACAGGCCGCGTTTATGGCGACCTCACCGCGCTGCTGACCGTGATGAAGGGATTGCCGCTTGCGTACAACAAGGACATGCAGGAGGACAAGGAGGCGTTGTTCGATGCGTATGACACCATGACCGCTTGCCTTACCGTATTCACCGGCATGATCCGAACGGCGGAGTGGCGCACGGAAAACATGTACAGGGGCGCAGGGCGTGGGTTTACCAACGCGACCGACGCCGCAGATTACCTTGTACGAAAGGGAGTGCCATTCCGCGACGCTCACGAAACCGTGGGCCGGCTTGTGCTGCATTGCGAGCGGCAGGGAAAGGGAATGGGAGAGCTCTCGCTAAGCGAGCTTAAAACCATTGATACGGCGTTTGAGCAGGACGTATTCGGTGCGATATCGCTGGAAGCCTGCGTAACACGGCGCGCTGTATACGGGGGCCCGGGCGAGGAGAGCGTACAGAAGCACATTGACAAGATCAAGGAATTCCTAATGCAGTAACAGGTAAGGAGTCGGCAGCATGGCGTTTTCATGGACGGGATTGGTATTGATACTGCTGATTTTGCTGCCTAACGCAGCTTTCTTATTACTGCCGCCAAGGGACATACCGGAGAAAAAAAGCAGTGCGCATGCGATCTTTGTGATATTGGAGCGGATTGGCCAGGCCGGCTGCTTTGTTCTGCCGATGTTCACGGAGCTGCGTTTAGTGCTTGGTGTTTGGCCTGTGCTGTGCCTGATATGCCTGCTCGTATATTATAGCTTATGGCTAAGGTATATTACGAAAGGCCGCGGTTACAAGTGGCTGTTTGCGCCTTTTCTGAGGATACCCGTTCCAATGGCCATATTCCCCGTGGCGGCGTTCGGGTTTGCCGCCGTTTGGGGGCAGTCTGTCTGGCTGGGTTTAGCCGCGGTTGTGCTGGCGGCAGGGCATATCACGGTCAGCTTGAATGAGTATCAGAATATACCAAGAGATTAAACCGAAATACATTTGTAACTTCACGGTTCACAATTCAAACATTTCCCTTTATGTACGCAGACCGTGCCGCCGCAGTTTTGACAAGTATATTGCCTGCCCTGCTGCGTAAGAAACGTTCTAATGCCGTTCTGCTTGATGGTTGAGAGGTTTTCAATCATACTCACGTTGTATTTTTCCTGATACCGCGCGTCAAGCTTTTTCAGCCGTGCACAGGGGCGTGGGCAGGGGCTGCAGTTCAGCCATCTGTTTTGCAGGCGCTTATCACAATTCTTGATCACGCAGCGCACGCGCGTATCCGGCTTTTTTACGCTGTCATCGCGGCAGCCGGGGCAATGGTTTTCATCACGCTGGTAAGCAAGGCACAGAGCGCAGTTCATACCGCATGGCGCAATCAAGGATACGTCCATATCAGCCCTCCGAAAAGAAGAATCATTTTATACCCGGCTCCAAAGCATGAATGCTTGGCTGTAACTGACTATGGCTGGCACTTCAGGCATATTCCTCGGTGCATACATTTGAGCCCGCCGCATTGCGGGCAAGTCCACTGCGCTGCCTGCTCAGCGAGAAAAGCGCCTATGCCGTTATCCCGTATGCACGCAAGGTTATTGAGCACGTTCGTGTTATATTTGGCGCGGTAACGCTTGTCAAGCTGTTTGATGCGTATGCAGGGTTCGCCGCAAGGGCTGCAGTCGTTCCAGCCGTTCTGCAGCCGCTTTCCGCAATTCTTGATGGGGCAGCTTTGGCAATACGCGAAGGGGATGTTCTCGCTGCGGCAGCCGCCGCAACAGTTTTTATCGCGCTGATACGCAAGGCACAGCGCACAGTTGATGCCGCAAGGAGCAATCAGCGATGCATCCATAGAATCCTCCGAAAAGGCGGTTATCGTATCTGCCCGTTCCCGCGAATGATGTACTTGTATGTGGTCAGTTCTTCAAGGCCCATTGGGCCTCTCGCGTGCAGTTTCTGGTTGCTGATGCCGATCTCCGCGCCGAAACCAAACTCCCCGCCGTCCGTAAACCGCGTAGAGGCGTTGACATAGACCGCTGCCGCGTCCACGAGCGCAAGGAACTTCTCCGCGCTCGCATAGTCGCTTGTGACGATAGCTTCGGAGTGCTTCGTGCCGTATTTATTGATGTGGCTGATGGCTTCGTCGAGGCTGCCTACCACCTTAACCGCGAGTATGTAATCCAAAAACTCAGCATAATAATCTTCGTCTGTCGCGGGCTTGCAGTCGATGATCGCGCGCGTCCTTTCGCAACCGCGCAGTTCCACACCCGAAAGCATCAGCTCCATGGGGGGGAGGAACTTTTCCGCAACGGATTCGTGCACAAGCAGTGTTTCCGCCGCGTTGCAGACAGAGGGGCGGCTCATCTTGGCATTATGGATGATGCGGACGCCCATGCCGAGATCGGCAGTTTCGTCAATGTATACGTGGCAGTTGCCCGTGCCCGTTTCAATCACGGGAATGGTTGCGTTTTTGACGACCGACTGTATTAGCCCTGAGCCGCCGCGCGGTATCAGTACGTCAATCACGCCGTTTAGCCCCATCATATATGTTGCCGCGTCGCGTGAGGTATCGCTGATGAGCTGCAAAGCGCCCTCGGGCAGCCCCGAAGCAACCGCGGCTTCCGACATCGTCTTTACGATGGCAACGTTGGAATGAATCGCGTCGCTGCCGCCGCGAAGCACCACCGCGTTACCCGTTTTTATGCAAAGCCCCGCCGCGTCGGAGGTCACGTTGGGACGCGCCTCGTAGATGATGCCGATCACGCCCAAGGGCACGCACTGCTTGCAAATGGAAAGCCCGTTGGGGCGAAGCGTGCCGCTCAGCACTTCGCCGACTGGATCCCGCAAAGCGGCGACATCGCGCAGGCCCTGAGCCATGCCCTCGATACGCTTCTGCGAGAGAGAAAGCCGGTCAATCATATAGGCGGGCGTATCTTTAGCGCGCGCGGCTTCCACGTCCTTTAAGTTCTCCGCGATGATAAAATCCGCCTGCGAAATCAGCGCATCCGCCATACTATGAAGTATCGCGTTTTTCTCGTCCGCGCCAAGGCAGGCGAGCGCGTATGAAGCCTTTTTAGCCGCAAGCGCCTGGTCGAGTATATGCTGCATTTTTGTGTCCTCCCGGATAATGATGCCATTATAACATCATTTGCATCGTATGTCACGGGC
>CAZLRM010000176.1:0-3960 GCA_964561895.1 uncultured Christensenellaceae bacterium
CAGCGTAAGAGCGAATCCAAACCCATAGTTTAAAAAATGTCTATTAATTTTAAACAATTATTTTATATGGTTCGTGTTGACAAGGGTTTGGGATTGTAGTAATATGTTATATTGCATTAACGTGCAAATAATAGGGGAGGTATCCCCATCGGAGTTTGAATGCTTAATTTTTTCACGCGCGCGGTATCGCTAAAAACGGTATAATCCAGCCCTGTTTTGGGTACAATCAGCGAGTGCCTGTATTATGAAAAATGCATAATTTTAACATAACAGGAGAGTGGTTTTAAAGCTTATGGTTCACGAAGTCAAAATTGGTAAACGAAACAGGATGAGCTTCTCCAAGATCGAAGAAGTGCTCGAAATGCCGGATCTGATCGAAATTCAAAAGGACTCATACAATAATTTTCTCAAGGTCGGTCTTCGTGAGGTATTGAACGATATCTCCCCGATCACCGATTACTCTGAAAACCTGATACTGGAATTCATCGATTATTATCTTGATGACAAACCCAAGTACGATGTGGAAGAGTGCAAAGAGCGCGATGTGAACTTTGCGGCTCCGCTTAAGGTCATCGTGCGTTTGATCAACAAGGAAACGGGCGAGATGAAAGAGCAGGAAGTATTTATGGGAGACTTCCCGCTCATGACCGAGAAGGGTACGTTTATCATCAACGGCGCGGAGCGTGTCATTGTCAGCCAGCTGGTACGCAGCCCGGGCGTGTATTACGACATGGCAATTGACAAATCCGGAAAAAAGCTCTACAGCGCGACGGTAATTCCCAACCGCGGCGCGTGGCTTGAATACGAGACCGACAGCAACGACTGCTACTGGGTGCGCGTGGACAGAACGAGAAAGCTGCCCATGACCGTACTCGTGCGCGCGATGGGGCTTGGTACCGACCGGCAGATATTTGACCTGTTGGGCGACGAGGATTTCCTGCAGGCGACGCTGCGCAAGGATGGCGGGCAGAGCGTGGAGGATGGTCTCATTGAAATTTACCGGCGTCTGCGCCCGGGCGAGCCGCCCACGGTGGAGAGCGCAAGGCAGCTCATCGATTCGTTGTTCTTTGACCCTCGGCGCTACGACCTGGCGCGCGTAGGGCGCTATAAGTTTAACAAAAAGCTTTCAATCGCGATGCGCATCGAGGGCATGAAGGCCGCCGAAAATATTATGAGCGCCGACGGCGAAGCGCTTGCTCAAAAGGGCGAGATCATTTCGCGCGAAACCGCGGAAAAAATTGAAATTGCGGGTATCAACAGCGTGACGGTCATCGTCGGCGAGGTAGAAGTCAAGGTCGTCGGCAATAACTTTGTGCGCGTCGGCAGCTATCTGCCTTTTAATCCGCTCGAAGCGGATATCAACGAGAAGGTGCATTTCCCCACGTTCAAGGCGATTCTCGACCAGTACGGCAAGGATAAGGAAGAACTCAAAAAGCAGCTGAAACTGAGCATCGACAAGCTGATTCCGCGCCATATCATTGTGGACGATATCATGGCTTCGGTGAGCTATCAGATCGGTCTCAAATACGGCCTGGGGCATACGGACGACATCGACCACCTCGGCAACCGCCGCCTTAGGAGCGTAGGCGAACTGCTGCAGAACCAGATTCGCGTGGGCCTCTCGCGTTTGGAGCGCGTGGTGCGCGAGCGCATGTCCATACAGGATATGGACGTCGCGACGCCCAGCAACTTAATTAATATCCGCCCGGTGACCGCAGCGATCAAGGAGTTCTTTGGAAGCAGCCAGCTTTCGCAGTTCATGGACCAGACGAATCCGCTGGCCGAGCTGACGCATAAAAGAAGGCTTTCCGCTTTGGGCCCCGGCGGACTCAACCGCGAGCGCGCCAGTTTCGACGTACGCGACGTGCACCATACGCACTATGGCCGCATGTGCCCGATCGAGACGCCTGAAGGCCCGAATATCGGCCTCATCGGGTCGTTATCGACGTTCGCGCGTATCAACGAGTACGGTTTTATCGAAGCGCCGTACCGTATGATCGACAAGAAAAAGAAGCTGATCACGGACGAGATCGTGTATCTCACCGCGGATGAGGAGGATAAATACGTCGTGGCGCAGGCTAACGAGCCGATCGGCTCTGATGGCTTTTTCGCTCATCAGCGCGTCATGTCGCGCAGACAGGATGAAATCGTTGAGGTGGCGCGCGAAGAGGTGGACCTCATGGACGTTTCACCGAAGCAGGTCGTTTCTGTCGCGACGGCGATGATTCCCTTCCTTGAGAACGATGACGCGAACCGTGCGCTCATGGGTTCCAACATGCAGCGCCAGGCGGTGCCGCTGATTCGTCCTGAGGCACCGATGGTGGGCACGGGAATGGAATACAAAGCTGCGCGGGATTCCGGCGCGGTGGTGTTGGCATATGAGGAAGGCACCGTCAAGAGCGTATCCGCGAACCACGTGCTCGTGCAGGAAAAAGATAAGGTGCGCGAATATAAGCTCATCAAATTCTCACGCTCCAATCAGGGCACGTGTATCAACCAGTACCCGATCGTAAAGACCGGGGAGAAGGTTAATAAGGGCGACGCTATCGCGGACGGCCCGTCGACCGACTCAGGAGACCTTGCGCTCGGGCGCAACGTGCTTGTTGGCTTTATGACCTGGGAGGGTTATAACTACGAGGACGCGATTTTGATCAGCGAGCGCCTCGTACGTGACGACGTGTTCACTTCGATCCATATTGAAGGCTACGAATGCGAATCTCGCGATACGAAACTGGGGCCTGAGGAGATTACAAGAGACATACCGAACGTCGGCGAAGAGCCGTTAAAGGATCTCGACGAACGCGGCATCATCCGCATCGGCGCGGAAGTGCGCGCGGGAGACATACTCGTCGGCAAGGTGACGCCCAAGGGCGAAACCGAGCTGACCGCGGAGGAGCGCCTGCTGCGCGCGATATTCGGCGAGAAAGCCAGAGAGGTGCGCGACACCTCGCTGCGCGTACCGCACGGCGAAGAGGGTATCGTTGTGGACGTGAAAGTGTTCACGCGTGAAAACAAGGACGAACTGACCGCAGGCGTCAATAAGCTCGTGCGGTGCTACATTGCGCAAAAGCGTAAGATATCGGTGGGCGACAAGATGGCGGGACGCCACGGCAACAAGGGCGTGATCTCGCGGATACTGCCGGTGGAGGATATGCCGTTCCTGCCGGACGGAACGCCGCTCGATATCGTTTTAAACCCGCTCGGCGTGCCTTCCCGTATGAACATCGGGCAGGTGCTCGAGGTTCACCTGGGCTATGTGGCCAAGGCGCTGGGGTGGAGCATCGCGACCCCCGTTTTCGACGGCGCGACGGAGCGCGACATCATCAAGATGTTCAGAGAACAGGGACTACCCGAGGACGGCAAGATGACGCTGTACGACGGGCGCAGCGGCGAAGCATTTGAAAACCGTGTCACGGTGGGATACATGTACATCATGAAGCTGCATCACCTTGTGGACGACAAGATTCATGCGCGCTCGACAGGCCCGTATTCTCTTGTGACGCAGCAGCCCCTGGGCGGCAAAGCGCAGTTCGGCGGCCAGCGCTTCGGCGAGATGGAAGTCTGGGCGCTTGAAGCCTACGGCGCGGCCAACACGCTGCAGGAGATTTTAACCGTCAAGTCGGACGACGTGGTGGGACGCGTGAAAACCTATGAAGCGATCGTCAAGGGCGAGAACATCCCCGAACCGGGCGTACCGGAAAGCTTCAAGGTGCTCATCAAGGAAATGCAGTCTCTGGCGCTCGATGTTAAAATTTTGGGAGACGTGGGCGAAGAGATACCGCTGCGGGAGAGCATGGACGACGATATTACCGGCCTTGAGGTCAACATCGAGGGTGTGGAGATGGATACGCCCGATAAGCGGCCTGCGGCCAAAAAGCATTTGGAGGAAGATTTCTCCGATATCAGCTTTGACGAGCTCGACATGCCTGATCTTGATGATATCGACGATATTGACGTCGA
>CAZLRM010000177.1:0-3942 GCA_964561895.1 uncultured Christensenellaceae bacterium
TCCTCGCCCTCGCTGTAGGTATATACGTCTTCGTAGTTTTGCAATGTCGCGTGCAGTATGCGCCGTTCGTAGGGGTTCATGGGCTCCAGCACCACACGGCGGCCGCTTTTTTGCACCTTGTCTGCAAGGTGCGCGGCGAGGCGCTTCAGCGTATCCTCGCGCTTGCCGCGGTAATCCTCGGTATCGAGCATCACCTTGGTATAATCGCTCTTGCCGTTGTTGACCACAAGGCTGGTTAAGTACTGCAGCGCGTCCAGCGTTTCCCCTCTGCGCCCGATCAGCATACCCATGCCGCGCCCGGACATATCCACCTTTAGCAAACCGTCTTCCTCTTTCGAAGCAAGCGCAACGTTCATGCGCATATGCGAAAACAAGCCGTATAAAAACTTCTCCGCACTGTTTTGGGGTTCGCGCGCCACTGCGGGCTCTTCGGGCATCTCGGTCTCCCGGCGTGCTTCACCGCGCCCGCCCGGCCTGCGGTCCCCCTGCCGAAAATCATCCCGCCTGCGCTCGTCCCTTCTGTGATCGTGGTTCCTGTCGGGACGCCCCTCAAAGCTGCGCGGGCGCCGGCTTTCATCCCTTTGCGGTATATCCTCGAAGCCCTTTTTTGGCTGCGGTTCTTCCGGCTTATTATCCTCCGAATCGTAATCGTTTTCCTGCTTCTTTGTCAGCCTTACTCTCGCGCTTTTAAACAGGGAACCACCTTCATCGAGTATCTCTATATCGACCTCGTCGATAGAAAGATCCATCTTGACAAGGCCGCTGAAAACCGCTTCGTCAACCGTCTTGCCTTTGCTCTCGAAAACATCCATCAGGTTGCCTCCTCAACTATGTCCCGTTTGGCCTTTTCATCCTGTTTCTTGTATATCAAATTGAGTATAAACGTCTGCCCCACCGCGTAGATATTGGCGAACAGCCAGTAGATCGAGAACGCGGCAGATTGGCTGAGGCAAATCCACGCCGAGAAAATCGGGAAAAACCACAGCATAAACTTGCCGCCCTGCTGCTGCGACGCTTGCTGGTTTTGCCCCATCGTCATCTTCTGCTGCAGAAACAGCGTTGCGCCCGCAAGCAGCGGCAGTATGAACCAGCCGTTGTTGAAGTCTTTCAGCCCGTTTTTATCGATAATATTCTCAACCAATTGATCATACGCCGGTATCGGGCTTTTATCTTCGTTGACTTCTTCACCCTTTTCATTTTTCGCCTTAACCGTATCCTTAATAATCAGGTTTCCCGTACCGTCCGGGTTGGTTGAATACTTTAAAAGCCCCTGCTGATTCATCATGTGCAATGCCTGAGGGCTTACGTTGGCGATATTGGTTGTGATATATTCGGAAAACTTTATGCCGGTTGGCAATATCGGTTCAAAGCCCGAATCCGCCTGCCAGATGTTGTTGACCCAAAGCCAGCTCGGCAGATCCATCGCCTCCTGCGACTGCTCCGTGCTTTCAAGGTTCTTGGAGCCCAGCATAAAGGAAACCTGCTGCTCGGTCGCCATCACGCGCATTGCGCCGAAAAACGCGAAGAATATCGGCAGCGTCAGCAGCATCGGCAGGCATCCCGCGAGCGGCTTGACGCCTTCCTTTTTATAAAGCTCCTGCTGCTTTTTCTGAAACTGCTGCGGATTGTTGGCATAGCGCTTTTTGAGATTTTCCAGCTTGGGCTGAATCAGCTGCATTTTACGCGAACTCTGTTTCTGCCGCAAATCCAGCGGCAATATCAGAATACGGATTGCGATGGTTAGTATAATGATTGCAAGCGGATAGTTATGTACCAGCGCATCCACCCATTTTAGCGCCAACACAAAGAAATCGGAAATAAAATTATCGCTTAAAAATCCCACAGTTCATCCTCCATTATCTACGGTACCGGATCGTATCCGCCCTTGCTGAACGGATTGCAGCGCATTACGCGCCATACCGCCAGCCCAAAACCTTTGAGCGCGCCATGCTTGGTAATCGCTTCCGCCGCATAATCGCTGCACGAGGGCGAAAACCGGCAGGAAGGTATTGTGTAAGGCGAAATTGCTTTTTTGTAAAACCAGATGATGCTGAGCAAAATGCGCTTCATACCGTTTTTTCCATTAACCCGGCCTTTTTTAAAAGCCTTTCTTCGGATGCTTTCAGCTCCGAAAAGCTTAAGTCCTTTGCGTGGTCCCGCGGCACGAATACGAGCAGGCTCTTAGAAGATATTTCCCCGGCCATCGAAAAAAACGCTTCCTTCATCCTTCGCTTTATCCGGTTCCGCTGTACGCTGTTGCCGAGCTTTTTTGATACTGAAAAGCCCACCTTCAAACGCGGTGTTTTGGTGACCACATATATAAGCACAATATTGCCGTCCGAAACGGATCTGCCCTTCTTGTATACGTAGCGAAATTCTTTGTTGCGCCTGAGCGAATATTCACGTCTCAATATACCTTCCATCCATTCGGCACAAAGCCGAAGAGCGCCTAACCTTGAGCTTTAAGCGGACAATACTTTTCTGCCCTTGGCGCGCCTGCGCTTTAATACGTTCCTTCCGTTTCTCGTTTTCATGCGCTTACGGAAACCGTGCTCCACTTTGCGCTGCCTTTTCTTCGGCTGGAGAGTCATTTTCATGTTCAGTAACCCCTTTTATTCTTCAGGCCGTCATGGCCGTTTTCGCATAGTCAGACGAATATATTATATTGAAGAGGCCTTGCGATGTCAACCACAATGATTTTGCCCCTTTACGCATGAAAATAAAACGCAAAGCGTGGCGAAAGACACTATAAATGATACATAGTTGAAAAAATTTGATGCTGGAAAACATCGCTTGATCCGCGTATAATGGGTGGGAACTAAAAAGGGGCGTATATATGAAACCATCCAACCTTATGCATCAGATAGAATCTGGTATTTTTTCAGAACTTGCAAAAGAAAAAACGGCGCTTATCGCATCCGGCACCGACGTCGTGGACCTCGGAGTCGGCACGCCCAATATACCGCCCGCGCCGCACATCCGGCATACGCTTTCGCATGCCGCGCAGCATGAGGAAAGCTATGTTTACGCAATCGACGACCTGCCCGAGCTCAAGGAAGCTGCAGCGGCATGGTACGCGCGGCGCTATGGCGTATCGCTTGACCCCGGCAGCGAGGTCTGCGCGGTGCTCGGCTCGCAGGAGGGGCTTGCGCACTGCTGTCTGCCCGTCGTCGACCCGGGCGATACTGTGATATTGCCCGACCCGTGCTATCCCGCTTTCTTTACGGGCGCGGCGCTTGCGCACGCACAGGTTTTTCGTGCGCCCCAGCGCAGCGAAAACGGATTCATTATCGACTTTGCGGATATACCGGAAGACGTAGCGCATAAAGCCAAGCTCATGATCGTATCGTACCCCAACAATCCGACGACCGCCGTTGCGCCCGATTCGTTCTATCATGACCTCGTCGCGTTTGCGCGGCGCTACGATATTTTTGTGATCCACGACAATGCATACAGCGAACTCACTTTTGACGGCCTGCGCGCAGGCAGTTTTCTTAGTTTCCCGGGCGCGAAGGAAATAGGCGCAGAGTTCAACTCGCTTTCCAAAACTTACGGCTTTGCTGGCGCGCGGCTGGGTTTTTGCCTCGGCAACCGCGATTATATCGCTGCACTGAAACAGCTGAAATCCAACACAGACTATGGCGTATTCCTGCCCGTGCAGCGCGCGGGCATCGCCGCGATGGAAACCGCGCCCGAGTTTGTTGCCGAAACGGCTAAAGCCTACGAGAAACGGCGCGACGCGCTCATCGCATCTTTTTGCGCGGCGGGCTGGCATATCGACAAGCCCCGCGCGACGATGTTCGTGTGGGCAAAGCTGCCCGAAGGATATGGGCAGGACGATACCGCTTTTTGCGCTGCGCTTAGGCACAGCACCGGCGTCATCGTAACGCCGGGCAGCGCTTTTGGCCCCGGCGGGCAGGGCTTCGTGCGCATGGCGCTCGT
>CAZLRM010000178.1:0-3893 GCA_964561895.1 uncultured Christensenellaceae bacterium
TCTCCTGCGCTTAACCCTTTTTGGCATTAACATTTTTGCTGCCTCCTTCCGCGGGGGTCTTAAACTTGTCTCTCAAAGGATTGCCAAGTATCTCGCCCTTGTATATCCAGACCTTGCAGCCTATCTTGCCGTAGGTCGTGTTCGCTTCACTGAAACCGTAGTCGATATCCGCCCGGATCGTCTGCAGCGGTATCGAACCATCATGGTATTTCTCACTGCGCGCGATTTCCGCACCGCCCAGGCGCCCTGCGCACATCGCCTTGATACCTAGCGCTCCGCCCTTCATCGCGCGGCCGATGGCCTGCTTCATCGCGCGGCGGAACGATATACGGCGCTCAAGCTGCTGTGTGATGCTTTCCGCCACGAGCTGCGCCTCGATATCCGGTCGTTTGATCTCGATGATGTTGAGCACAACAGCCTTGCCCGTCTGTTTTGAAAGCTGCGCTTTCAAAATATCCACGCCCTGTCCGCCTTTGCCGATTACGATGCCCGGCTTGGCGCAATATACGTTGACCGTGAGCTTGCTCGCGGCTCTTTCCGTTTCAATCTTGGAGACGCCTGCGGTATAGAGCTGCTTTTTGAGCTGCTTGCGGATCACGTTGTCTTCTTTAATGTTGGCGGCAAATTCGCCCTTCCTCGCAAACCAGCGGGCGTTCCAGTCCTTGATCACGCCGACGCGCATGCCATGCGGATTAACTTTCTGACCCATAAGCTTACGATTCCTCCTTGACTGCACTGTCCAGTATAATGGTGATATGGCTCGACCGTTTGCGGATTCTGAAGGCTTTGCCGTGATCCATCGGCCGAAAACGCCGTAATGTGGGCCCCTGATCCGCAAAAACTTCCGCTACGATCAAATCGTCGCGGAGCAATCCCTGATTGTTTTCCGCGTTGGCGATTGCGCTGTTCAAAAGCTTTTCCACCACGGGGCTCGCCGCCTTGGGCGTGGCCTTAAGTATCGCGACTGCATCCGTAACCTTCTTGCCGCGGATCAGATCGATCACTATTTTGACCTTGCTGGCCGAAATGCGCACATACTTTACCTTTGCAATCGGCCGCTTGTCTTTTTCCTGCTGTCTGGTTTTCGCTTTTTCTCTCTGACGAGTTGCCATTTTAAACTCCTCTCCGGACTTTCTACTTGGTACCGGTCTTTTTATCGCCCGCGTGGCCGCGGAACGTTCTCGTCGGCGCAAACTCGCCCAGCTTGTGCCCTACCATGTCTTCCGTGATGTATACGGGCACGAACTTGCGTCCGTCATGCACAGCCACGGTATGCCCCACCATATCCGGAAATATCGTAGATGCCCTCGACCAGGTTTTGAGCACCTTTTTTTCGTTCTTCTCGTTCATCTGCTGAAGTCTCGCCAGCAGTTTCGGATCCACGAAAGGCCCTTTTTTAACCGATCTGCTCATAATATTCTCCTATCCTACTTGTTCCTGCGCCGTACGATATATTTATCCGAAGCGTTCTTCTTTTTCCTCGTCTTGTACCCGAGCGTCGGCTTGCCCCACGGCGTCACAGGGCCGGGGCGTCCGATCGGCGCTTTGCCTTCGCCGCCGCCGTGCGGATGGTCGACCGGGTTCATGACCGAGCCGCGGACCGTCGGGCGTATGCCCATATGGCGCTTCTTGCCGGCCTTGCCGATGTTCACGTTCTCCTGATCGATATTGCCCACCTGGCCGATCGTCGCCTTGGCGTTCTGCAATATCATGCGCACTTCGCCGGAAGGCAGACGCACCTGAGCGTATGCGCCTTCCTTTGCCATCAGCTGCGCTGCGTTGCCCGCGCTGCGCACAAGCTGGCCGCCCTTGCCGGGCGTAAGCTCCACGTTGTGGATCAGAGTGCCCAGCGGTATATCCTTTAAGAATAGCGCGTTGCCCGGCTTGATGTCGGCGCCAGGCCCCGACATAATCGCGTCGCCTACCGAAAGGCCGTACGGCGCGAGGATATACTTCTTCTCGCCGTCAGCGTACTGCAACAGCGCGATATTAGCCGTGCGGTTCGGGTCATATTCGATCGTGGCAACTTTGGCCGGCACGCCGTCCTTATTGCGCTTGAAATCGATGATGCGGTATTTCTGTCTGTTGCCGCCGCCATGATGGCGCACGGTAATCCGTCCGTAAACGTTGCGGCCCGCCGCCTTCTTGATGGGTTCGAGCAGCGATTTTTCAGGGATCGTGCAGGTGATCTCCTCAAATGCGGAGACCGTCATGCCGCGGCGTCCCGGTGAGGTCGGTTTGTAAATCTTGATGGCCATAGCGTTTCCCCTCCTACTGCGACAGCGAATCGAAGAACTCGATCGACTTGGAGTTCTTCTTGAGCGTGACAAAGGCCTTCTTGGTCTCCGGCCTGCGGCCCACATGGTATCCCTGCCGTTTTAGCTTGCCCATGTTGCGCAGCGTGTTGACCTTGGCAACCTTTACGCCGAAGATCTCTTCCACCGCATCTTTAATCTGCGTCCGGTTGGCGTGCGTATCCACTAAGAACGTATACTTTTTGGACGCGATATCGTCGTAGCTCTTTTCTGTGAGCACCGGCTTAAAAATGATGTCCCTCGCTTCCATTACGCAAAAACCTCCTCTACCTTTTTCACGGCGTCCTGCGTAATGACCAGCTTCGTGTAATTAATAAGGTCGTACACATTGATGCAGTCTGCCGGCAGCGTCTTGACGCCCGGTATGTTGCTGGACGCGCGCACGACAGCCTCTTCGGCGGCGCTGGTGACGATAAGCGCCTTCGCCGCGCCGAATTTGTCCAGTATGCCCGCCATAATTTTTGTCTTGGGCGCGTCAAGCTTAAGCTCATCCAGCACGATGATATCCTGCTCGGCAACCTTCATCGAAAGCGCGCTTTTAATCGCGAGCCTTTTCACTTTTTTGTTTACCTTCTGGCTGTAATCACGCGGCTTCACCGCGAAAATCATGCCGCCTTTTCTCATGAGCGGGCTGCGCGAGGAACCCTGGCGCGCACGGCCTGTTCCCTTCTGGCGAAACGGCTTGATGCCGCCGCCGCTGACTTCTGCACGCGTGAGTGCGCTCTGCGTGCCCTGGCGCGCATTGGCAAGCTGTGCCACGACGACCTGATGCATCACAGCCTCGTTGACTTCGATGCCGAATATTTCGTCTTTGAGATCGATCGTGCCGGCCTTGCTGCCGTCCGTCTTATATAAAGATACTTTAGGCATGTCGTTCACTTCCTTTTCTTTAGCTGTGCTTTACGGCCTTGGTGATGGTAAGCAGCGTGCCGCGGGGGCCGGGAACCGCGCCCCTGACCAGCAGCACATTCTTGTCCGCATCCACCTCGACGACGGTTAAGTTCTGTACCGTGCATGTGGCCGCGCCGCCGTGGCCCGGCTTACGCAGTCCCTTGATCACGCGAGACGGGTTGGACGAAGCGCCGCTGCTGCCCGGTATCCGCTTGCTTTTGGAGCCGTGCGTCATGGGGCCGCGCGCTTTACCGAAGCGTGCCACCACACCCTGCATGCCCTTGCCCTTCGAAGTACCCTGCACGTCCACGATGTCGCCCTTTTCAAATACGTCCGCCTTGATCTCCTGCCCGAGCTCGTATACGTTGATATCATCCACATGGAATTCTTTAAGGCTGCGCTTTAATGGGGCGCCTGCCTTTTTAATGTGCCCCGTGACCGGCTTAGTGACGAGCTTCTCGCGGATATCACCGAAGCCCACTTGAATCGCGTCATAGCCGTCCGTCTCGGCTGTCTTTTTTTGCGTAACGACGCACGGGCCTGCCTCCACGACCGTCACGGGAACCACCGTACCGTCCGCGAGGAAGATCTGCGTCATACCTAACTTTTTACCTAATATCGCTTTCATCTGAGCCTCCCCCTTAGAGCTTGATCTCTATGTCCACGCCGGAAGGCAGATCCAGCCGC
>CAZLRM010000179.1:0-3877 GCA_964561895.1 uncultured Christensenellaceae bacterium
GCAGGGCGGAGGCCTCGGCGCGGCGCTGGTTAAAAAGTTAAACGAAAAATACGCTAACCGTATCCGCGTTTCTGCGGCGGGCGTCAATGCGGCGGCGGCGTCCGCCATGAAAAAAGCAGGGGCGGCTCAATGCGCTTCGGGCGAAAGCGACGTCTGCGCGCTTGCGTACGGCGCCGACGTGATCATGGGAGGCATAGGCATCATCGCGGCGGGCGGCATGGTGGGGGAGATTACGCCGCGCATCGCCCGGACTGTCGCGGAAAGCCCCGCGAAGAAGATACTCGTACCCATATCGCGCTGCAGCCTTGTCATCGCTGGCGCGGGCAGCCGCACAGCCGCGGAGCTCATCAGCCTTGCGGCGGACGAAATCGAATCACTGCTGTAGCGCCGATATTTTTGTTTTCTGCAGCAATTCCGTATCGCATTGTTCCACCACAGCCGCGTCGCGCGCGATCACGTATATCATCACCGTGGAATCGTATTCTTCAAAATATTTCAGATAAAGCCTTCCACGCAGCGCGGTGACGGTAAAATCCGCTTTCGCTGACTGCGTGGGCGGGCCGTACTGCAAATAAGCCGTTTTGCTTTCTTTATAATTATGCGCAACACCGCTGGCGGTGATCTCTGCGTCAATGCGTGCCCAGCCTCCGCTGCCCGCATACGCAACATCCGAAGCGATATCAAAGCTGCCCGCCTCAAAAACAGGGGAAACGCACCCGAAGCCCTCCAGCACAAGCACCGTATCGTCATACTTCACCGCGAGCGTCACCTCGTCCATATCCGGCTCGCCGCTGTCCGTAAAACCGAATACGCCCCCGTTCTCATGCAGCACGTACGCGCCGTAGAACGCGCAGTATTTGTCGCTCTCGGTGTCGTATATCGACGAGGTGCGCGTGGCCGCGTCGAACGCGCCGAAGTTATATATGACCGACATGTCCGCGTTCAGCCCGGCCCACGACGCAAACCCGTCCGCATTGTAGGTGAGCATGAAAGGATACCAGCCCTGCCCGGCCGGGACGTCAACGCTAAAGCCCTGCTGTTTCATGAGGCTTTTCCGGCTGTGCTGCCCGGAATATATACCCATCGCGACGTAGCTGCGTAGCGGGTAGAAGAACCAGAATATGAGCGCCGCGACGACGAGAAGCGCGGTAAGTATGATGAGCTTTTTCTTCATATTACAAGTATAACACAACCGTACTTTCCATAGTACACCCTTTGCCCGGCTTCGATGTCCCCTCATAGGGGAAGCCCTATACGGCTGCGCTTGCCAACCGCCCGCCGTCAAATGTATAATGAACGCATGAGAGAGAACCAGAAAGTACGCGTCGTATGCGGCATGTCGGGCGGCGTGGATTCCGCCGTCGCGGCGCATCTGCTGAAGAGCCAAGGTTATGACGTGGTCGGCGTGTTTATGAAAAACTGGCAGGACGACGGGCAGGGCTGCAGTGCCGCGGCGGATTATGAGGACGTCAAATCCGTCTGCGGAGCGATCGGCATCCCTTACTATACCGTCAACTTCGAGCAGGAGTATCAGGAACGCGTATTCTCATACTTTCTTTCGGAATACAAACGCGGGCGCACGCCCAACCCGGATGTATTGTGCAACAGCGAGATCAAGTTCGCGGCGTTTCTGGAGCACGCACATAAGCTCGGCGCGCAAAAGCTCGCCACGGGCCACTACGCCAGAGCGGAGCAGGGAAGGCTCTATAAAGCCGCCGACCTCTCCAAGGACCAGACTTACTTTTTATGCATGCTCTCGCCCAAGCAGATCGGCAGCGCGGTTTTCCCCGTAGGCAGTCTGCAAAAAAGCGAGGTGCGTTCCATTGCCGAAAAACTGGGGTTATCCGTTGCGTACAAGAAGGACTCCACGGGTATATGCTTTATCGGCGAGCGCAAATTCCGCGATTTTCTGTCCGGCTTTCTGCCCGCGCAGCCCGGCGACATCATGACCAAGAGCGGGCGCATCGTCGGGCGGCATCAGGGCGTCATCTACTACACGCTGGGGCAGAGGCGCGGGCTTGGCATCGGCGGCGTCGCGGGCGCACCGGACGAGCGCTGGTTCGTGATCGATAAAGACGTGGGGAATAACATATTATATGTGGATCAGGGCGAGGCGGACGCGCTGTATTCCAGGGCGCTGCGCACCTCCGTTTTCAACTACATCTCCGAGCGGCCGGAGGGCGGCTTTGAATGCTGTGCGAAATTCCGCTACCGTCAGGGAGACCAGCGCGTGCGCGTCACGGCATGCGAGGGAGGGGAGAGGATCGAGTTTGAGCAGCGCCAGCGCGCGGTCACGCCCGGCCAGTACGCCGTACTGTACTTGGGCGAGGAATGCCTCGGCGGCGGCGTGATCGAGCAAGTCTATTTTTAAGGAGAAGGCCATGGCATATGTTCCGTCCGGCGAAGAGGAAACAAAATTCCTGCGCGAATTCGACCCGAATAAATATAAAAATCCCGCAGTCGCGGCGGATACCGCATTATTTTCCGCGGACGGCGGGCAGCTTAAAATACTGCTGATCCGGCGCGGCGGGTTCCCGTACAGGGGCTGCTGGGCGCTGCCCGGCGGATTTGTCGAAATCGGCGAGGATATCCGCGACAGCGCGCAGCGCGAGCTTAAGGAGGAGACCGGGCTGTCGGGCGTTTACATCGAGCAGGCGCTTTGCTGGGGATCTCCTGGCAGAGACCCGCGCCAGCGCGTAATTACGGTCAGCTACATCGGTATTGCGCCGTTTGACAAGCTCAAAGCGGTTGCGGGCGACGACGCGGCGCAGGCGGAGTGGTTCGCAATAGAGGGGTACCAGCAAGCCGAAGAGAATGGTATCGTCGCCGTGCGTTATGCGCTGCGCGGCTGCGAGATATTGATTCCCGCCGTAAATTATCCTTCGGGGCGCATGCAGGAAATTGCCCGCGTTCAGAGTGGCGGCCTTGCGTTCGACCACGCGGAGTCCGTCGCGTATTCTTTAAATTCGCTGCGCGAGCGCGCGCTCAAAGGGCG
Source organism: uncultured Christensenellaceae bacterium (assembly GCA_964561895.1). Classification (GTDB taxonomy): domain Bacteria; phylum Bacillota; class Clostridia; order Christensenellales; family SZUA-584; genus JAEWCC01. Next base: position 2,996 of record CAZLRM010000179.1, read on the forward strand.
CTTTTTGGAGTTTGCGCTTTCAGACGAAGCGGAACGGGAGCAGGCAAAACTGGCGATATTAAGGGCATTTGAATAAGTACAAGATTAGGCGGCGGGCATATATCGATGTAATAGTGAATACTGCACTAACTCCGCGCTAACGATGGTTAAAGCGCCGCGGTCTTCTTCGCCCGTGAAGTATAGATGTGTTTGCTTTTATTGCCGGCTCTCTTATAATGGTGCTCTCTTATGTTTAATCGAAGCATACTGCCGCGTTACCGCCCTCAAACCGAAGCGCTATTACCGCGCTGCCGCAGCAAACCTGCATTGCAATAGCATCGGGGCGCATCCCGCCGGACTGTCTGATCGAAAGCCGCCTGACCGAATCGTCCCATTCGAACCGCAGCGCTTCAAACCGGCCTTGCCTGTATCCGTAACTGATACCGTCGTCGCTGTAATAAACACACGCGGAATCGGCCCCCTCGTAAATACGCACTAGCAGATCAGACGCTTCCATTGCATGCAGGGTCTGCTTCTGCATCAGCAGTATGCTGCCTGCCTTGACAAATACGGGTATTCTGTCGATTCCCGCCTCAACTTCTACCGTTCGCCCGCCTTTATAGAATTCCGACGTCCAGAAATCGTACCAGCCCGCGCCTTCAGGCAAATAACACGCCCTCTTTTTTTCCGCTTCGATTTCGCCTTTTCGGTCATAGTACATCGGTTTCGTGACGGGGCACACCATCAGTGCGTCGCCGAACATGAACTGGTCGTCGATCCCCTTTACCTTTTCATCCTCCGGATAATCGAACAGCAGGCTGCGCATCATGGTGTAGTCGTCCAGCGCTACGCGCAGCGCCATGGAATAGATATAAGGCAGCAGGCGGTAACGCAGCTTGATAA
>CAZLRM010000180.1:0-3862 GCA_964561895.1 uncultured Christensenellaceae bacterium
TACCCAGCAGATCCTCCGGCACGCCGAAGCGGCCCATCGGTGTGTTATTCAATATCTTCGCCGTGCGCGCCGTGGGCGTGCCGTCGGCGTTCCATAGCAGACAAGCGTTCTGCGCGGTGGAGAAAAAGCCCGGCGCGATAGCGTTAACACGGATATCGCTTTTCGCGAAATACACTGCAAGCCACTGCGTAAAGTTGGACACCGCAGCTTTGGCCGCACTGTAAGCGATCACCTTCGTCAGCGGTGTAAAAGCACACATTGAGGATACGTTCAATATCACGCAGCCCTGTCTGCCCAGCATATCGAGCGCAAACACCTGCGTGGGAAGCAGCGTACCTATGAAATTGAGCCCAAACACGAAGCTGATACCGGACGGGTCAAGATCAAAAAAACTCTTTTTGTCGGGTGCTTTCATTACCGAAGGATCGAAGAATTCGTCGTCGATCGTGGCCTTGGGGTTGTTTCCACCAGCGCCGTTGATTAAAATATCGCATTTGCCATATGCTGCTGAAACAACGCTGTGGGCTTCTTCAATGCTCTCTTTTTCAAGCACGTTGCACTTTACGCCCATCGCGGTGCCACCCGATGCGCTAATCTCATCCGCAGCCTGCCTCGCTTTGTCCTCAGCGAGATCGAGAATCGCGACCTTGGCGCCGCACTGCACGAGCGCCCTTGCAAACATGCCGCAGAGTATGCCTGCCGCGCCTGTAATAACGGCTGTTTTGTCTCTTAAATCCGGTGTGAACGGTAATTCCATTTTCGATCCCCTTTCTTAAACAACGTACGTAGATGCGGAGGTATCTCCCCCATGCCCCGTCCAGTTTGTATGGAAAAACTCATTACGAGGTGCATCCAGCCGCTCGTAAGTATGCGCACCGAAATAATCGCGCTGCGCTTGCAATAGGTTCGCGGGAAGCTTTTCGCATGTGTATCCGTCGAAGTAGCTTAAGCCCGAAGCCATCGCGGGAATCGGAATACCGTTTTTTACCGCCGCGGCGATGACGTTCCTCCAACTGCCCGCCAGACCCTCCATCGTATCCTTAAAGAACGGGTCAAGCAGCAAATTTGCGAGCTGTGGATTCTTGTCGTACGCTTCCTTGATCTTACCTAGGAACACCGAACGGATAATGCATCCGCCGCGCCACATCAGCGCGATGTCGCCGTAGTTTAAATTCCATCCGTAAGTATTCGCCGCCGCGCGCATCAGCGTATACCCTTGTGCATACGATATGATCTTGGACGCGTAAAGAGCGTTGCCGATATCCTCGATAAACGAATTCCTATCGCCGTCAAATTGAGCCTGAATTTTTTTATACGCCTTCGATGCATGGGCGCGCTCCTCCTTCATTGCGGAAAGGCAGCGCGAGAATACGGCTTCGCCGATCAACGTTAAAGGTACCCCTTCATCAAGCGCTGCGATACCCGTCCACTTTCCGGTGCCCTTCTGCCCCGCTGTATCCAGTATCTTATCCACCATGGGCGCTCCGTCCTCGTCCTTATAGGCTAGTATGTCGCGCGTGATTTCGATCAGATAGCTGTTAAGCTTCCCCTTATTCCAAGCGGCAAATACCTCATGCATCTCCTGCGCGCTCATGCCCAGCATATCGCGCATCAGCTGATACGCTTCACATATAAGCTGCATATCTCCGTATTCTATACCGTTATGCACCATCTTGACGAAATGCCCGGCGCCGTTATCGCCCACCCATTCGCAGCAGGGCACTCCGTCCGCCTTCGCACAAATCGCCCGTAATATCGGCTTAACATGGTACCATGCGCCGGGGGAACCGCCCGGCATGATGGAGGGCCCTTTAAGCGCGCCTTCTTCCCCGCCTGAGACGCCCATGCCGATATAGAGCAGCCCCTTGCTTTCCACATACGCGGTGCGTCTTATCGTATCGGGGAAATGCGAGTTGCCACCGTCGATGAGAATATCGCCCGCTTCCATCAGCGGTATCAGTGTTTCGATATAGTCGTCAACGGGCTGGCCCGCTTTCACCATCATCATCACCTTGCGCGGCTTTTTGAGCCTGCCCACAAGTTCTTCTAATGTATATGTGTCGATGATTTTTTTACCGCTGGCTCTGCCCTGAACAAAATCCGTCACCTTTTTCGATGTCCGGTTATACACCGCTACGGTAAAACCCTTCGATTCCATATTCATGACCAGATTCTCACCCATTACAGCGAGCCCGATCAGACCGATGTCCGCTTTTTTCATTGTTTACTCCTTCTCTACCGTTTTACTCTCGCGTTGCCTTCCCATATGCTCCATACCTGCTCTTCATCTGCAGGCATCGCATAATCCGTGAGCAGCGTCACGGCCAACGCGCCGCTGGCCCAGCCGAACTGCAGCCACTTCTCGCTCTCCCAGCCTTTCATCACGCCGTACAGCAGGCCGCCGACAAAGCCGTCACCCCCGCCGATCCTGTCAAGAACAGAAATCTCGCGCGGCTCTATCACATGCCGATCCTGCCCTTCCAGCATGATCGCGCCCCACAGATGGGCGTTGGCTGATTTCACCTCGCGCAGCGTGGTCGCAAACACTGCCGTTTCGGGAAAAGTACGTTTCACACGCGTGATCATCTCTTTGAAGCTGTCGATCTTCTGCACAAGCTCCCTGCCTCCGTGCTCCGGCCCCGGAATACCAAGGCTCAGCTGAAAGTCCTCCTCGTTGCCGATTAAAATATCCGATATGCCCGCAATCCGTGTAAATATGCCGCGAAGCTCCTGCTCCCTGCCCTTCCAGAACGAAGCGCGGTAATTGAGGTCAAAGGAGATCAATGTCCCGGTTTCCTTCGCCGCCTCGGCAAGCTCGCGGCAGAATGTTCCCGTCTCGGGCGAGAGCGCCGCTACCAATCCGGACAGATGCAGAACCTGAACACCTTCTTCGAAAAAAATACGCTTCATATCGAAATCTTTAATACACAGCGTGCGCCCCACTTCCCCCGCGCGGTCGTTATGTACGCGCGGCCCGCGCATGCCGTATCCGCTGTCCGCGATGTTGAACTGGTGGCGATATCCCCAGGGGCCGCCCTGCTCCACCTCGGAACCTTCGTATTCCATATGGCGCAAGGCAAGATCGTCTTTGATGAACCTTGCGATCGGGCTTCCTTTTACAAAGGCGGTTAAAACCTTGACCTTTAGCCCCAGCGCGGCGGGTATGCTCGCCACGTTGGTTTCTGCGCTGGTCGCCTGCAACGTATATTCGCGGCTGACGTGTACCGGCTGACGGCAGAGTGGCGTGATACGCACGCCCATGCTGGTGGGTACGATCAGTGAATACTTAAAATACTGTTTGAGTGTTTTCATAATTTTCTCCGTTAAGTCATGCAGTTTTTTACTCTATCCTTCTATCGCTGGTCTGCAATCCTCCAATTAAATATCACTGCCGAATAAGCTTTACTTATAAAGCAGTGATACTAAACTTGCAGGTTTTATTTCATGACGAGATTGGGCAGCCACATCGTAAGCTCGGGTATAAATGTCACCAGCATCAGCACGGCCACCATGGAAATCCACATCGGCCATATCGCTTTTGTCACCTCTTCGATTTTGAGCTTACCTATCGCGCAGCCGACGAACAACGCGCTGCCCACCGGAGGCGTCGTAAGGCCTATGGCGAGATTGAGTACCATGATAATACCAAAATGAATCGGATCCACACCATACTGCGTCACAACGGGCAGCAGTATAGGCGTGCAGATAATGATCAACGGCGACATATCCATGATGCAACCAAGCACCAAAAGCATGACGTTGATGATGAGCAATAATACAACTTTGCTGGATGTGACCGCCAGCAGCCCTTCCGTAATCAGCTTGGGCACCTGAAGATACGCCATCATCCAGCCGAAGCCGC
>CAZLRM010000181.1:0-3806 GCA_964561895.1 uncultured Christensenellaceae bacterium
ACGCATTTGCGCGCGCTTGTAAACGCCCAAATATCGCGTCCGCAAAGCAGCGTTCCGTATCAAAGTGCCCCGCTTCAATTATGAGCATACCGATTGAAGCCGCTTCGATCCAGTGGTGGTGCTTCGCTTCGCCGGTAAGCAGCGCCTGCGCGCCCGCCTTTTTCGCTGCGGCGGCGTATTCTCCGCCGCTGCCGCCCACGACCGCCACGCGCGATATCTCTCCTTCAAAGCCGCGCGTTAAGCGCACGTGTTCAATACCGAGCACGCTTTTTACGCGCGCAATCAACGCAGCCTTGCTGCAGGGCTGCGGCAGGGAGCCTATCCGCATGATTCCCCCCTCGCCTGCGGTCTGCACTTCGGTCAAGCCTAAAAGCTCTGCCAATACGTCGTTCACACCGCCCAGCGCGAGGTCGAACGACGTGTGCGCGGCATACAGCGATATGCCGCTTTTTACAAGCTGCATCAGCACACCCTCGTTTGGCCGCGCGCAATCCAGAGACTTTACTGGCGAAAATATTAACGGATGATGCGAAAGTATCATATCGCATCCGCGCGCAGCCGCTTCGTCCGCAACCGCATTGGTTGCATCCAGGCAGATCATCACATTGCTTACGCTGTCGCCGCAGCGCAGCAGAAGCCCCGTATTATCCCATTCATACGCGAGGCTGCGCGGCGCGATCTCCTCCACGAGGTTTACGAATTCATCCATTGTCACAGACATCTTTCCACCTCGGCATATCTTCTTAGCTTTTCTTCTATATCATTCAGTAGCTGCAGCTTGCCTGGGGAATCTGCTCTCTCCAGCCTGTGCTGTATCGCCTGCAACCGGGCGATGCACCGCTTCAGATACTGCTTCAATATCTCCGGCTTCTTTTTCAGCAGCACCGGCCCGAATTCCAGCTCCATATCGCTCAGCGCGGGGCTTTCCCCCCGCTCCGCGCGGATCACGGTATAGTAGTGCCGGTTTTCGAATACGAGCGTTTCATCGACGATGCAACAGCCGTGCGCGGTAACATACCGTCTCAACAGCGCGGCGTCCCGATTGGGCGAGAGCACCAGCGTACGCGGCGCTTTGTCTGCACCTTCCTCCAGTATCTTCGATATCAGCAGCCCGCCCATGCCCGCGATCACCGCGGTGTCCGCTTCGCCCGTTTCCAGCACGCCAAGGCCGTTTCCCTGCCGCAGCGATACGGTACCCTCCAACCCGCATTGCGCGACGAGCTTTCGCGCCTTTTCCAGAGAGCCGGGGCTGATGTCGCCACAGATTGCGCGCCGCGCCCTGCCGCTTTGCACAAGCGCCACTGCGAGCTTTCCGTGGTCGCAGCCGATATCCGCGACAGTGCCGCACGCGGGAACCAACTCCGCCACGGCCTTCAGCCTTGCCGAAACAGCCATCGTTTACTCCGTCAGTTCTTGTTTCATGGCGCGTTTTCTGAGCAGCGCCGTTCCGCAGCCGCAAAAAAGCCTAAGTTGCACAAAATATGCCCCTCAGCGTTTGTATGACGCGCCTGCCTCGGTATCAGGTTAACAAATATATGAAGGGTTTTCAATAGGAGGGCCGTAAAAAGCGGGGAGTATGTACGCAGCTACTCCCTTTTTTATACACGGCCATGGCCGTTTCATTGAAAGATACCGTTTACATTCTGTGGATCTATTCTACATAATTCGTCACAATTCGTCATAAAGCGTCAAATTATGCGTTGTTTTACCACGTTTTATTTGTTAGAATAAAAACAGACCATATAAATAATATCATTGATTCTATTTCGATATTTCTTGCATATGTGAGAAAGCAAAAAACAAGACTTAACTATGGAGGCTCCGCAATGAAAAAAATCATCAGTCTCACAATACCGCTTCTGCTCGCCCTTGCGATGATCGCTTTCCCGTCCGCGGCGATGGCGGGGACGGAGGAGGCACCAAGCCTCACGCTGGGCAGTGTCACATATTCCGGCGGTATGTACTACTTCTCCAACGCTACGGTCGGCGGCGCTAACAACCGCACCATACTGGTTTGTTTCTCTAAAAGCGTGACCAGCGGAGACCTCATCACCTTGCCGGCTTCACCGGCCGGTTTCACGGTTTCCGCAAGCTCCGAGACCAACAACTATTCCAAACGCATCAATGTGGCGGCGGGTACCTCCGCCGACATCATCAGGGACTATATCCGCGGTATCGGGTTCACCGTTGCCAGCGCAACGCAGACGGTGCAGGTCACGGTCACGACGGAGGATATTACCTGCGATACCTTTTACAATATAGATTCGGAACATTATTATCAGTTCATAGTAGATCCGGGTCATTTGTACATACCTCAGTTCATACCTGCCGGCTTTACAGGCGTAACCTGGACAAACGCTTACACCGCCGCGAGGGAAAGGACTTACATGGGCAGATCAGGCTACCTTGCGACCGTCACGAGCGAGGATGAGGATACCTTCTTAAACTCCCTCTCCGGTGGCAAGACCGGCTGGCTGGGCGGCACTATCATGACGCACGGCAGCCGCGTGAACGCTTCCGGTTCGGCGGATACTGACGGGCTTTATTACGACGGTTTTACAGACGACGGCGGTTCATCGGGCTGGTATTGGGCCTGCGGGCCGGAGATCGGGTCGGTATTTTATAGTGTGAACAGCCTCGATGGCAGTAACTCAGAGCAAGTGGCGGCCGCTGATGCCGCCAACTCTGGCAATTACTATAACTGGTCGAGAAGCAGCGGCGCCTATGAACCCAACAACTCAAGCCCAGATTATGAAAACTGCCTGACGACGTTGATACTTTCGGGCCGTATCGGGAAACACGGCACGTCGTTCACTTGGAACGACATCCGCTATAATAATACGGATCAAAGCAGCGACTTTTCAGCCAAGGGGTATTTTGTCGAGTATGGAAATTTGCTGGTGGGAGACAGCGGCAACGGAAGCACCACCTTCGCCTCGGACAGCGGCATGCTGGCATTATATACCGTGACCTTTGACAGCCAGAGCGCGACCACGGCTGCCTCGCCCGCAAACAATACCACAGTCGGCGGTTCCGCGCTGGACGCGCTCCCCACAGATCCGGTCAGGACGGGCTGCACGTTCGGCGGCTGGTTCACGGAAGCCTACGGTGCCGGCACGGCGTTTACAGCCTCTACGCCGGTAACAGGAAATATCACCGTTTACGCAAAGTGGACGAAATCCTCCAGCGAGTCGGTCTTCGTGGGCGGTCGCAAGACGCTCTCAGCTGCCGCGTCCGGCGGTGTCTGGCGCTATGATGACGCGTATCTCCAGTTGACGGATAATGGTGACGGTACGTCCAAAATCAAAGGGCTGAAAGCGGGTACAACCACCGTCACTTATTCGGCGGGCGGGCTTACCGAGACCTTTACGGTAACAGTCAATGCCTCCGGGCTGCCCGATACCGGCCAGAATTTTCGATACTGTACGTGCTGTGCGGAGTTTTTGTCATCGTGGCTGTGGCTGCTCTGATCTTCTTAAGGCGGGAAAAGAACGGTCGTGCCGGGGCATAAGCTATAAAAACCGCTGACAAACGAAGTTTGTCAGCGGTCTGAGGGGCGCGGCTGCGCCCCTTTTTATATAGGGCTGGCCATACCGCCCTATCTTCTGATATCGCATCACCGCGCATATCCTTCCGCATCCCTTTCGCCCGGGATATCACCCTGCGCAGCCGTGCAAAAGGCTGGAACCAAATCCATAACCGCGCTGAGCCTTTCAGAGATGATCATCGCTTACCCCATTGTCCATAACGTGGCGGCGCTCCCGAAACCGCGTGTTTATTTTGTTTTTGCAGTATATTTTCTGTAC
>CAZLRM010000182.1:0-3791 GCA_964561895.1 uncultured Christensenellaceae bacterium
TGCCCAAGGACGAAATATTCAAACGCATCAACGACGCCTTCTTCTACGACGAATTCCTGTGGCAGAAGGAAAACGGCATCCGCATCAGATACAAGGACCGCGCGAAGGGCCTGCATAAGGTGTTATACAAATGCCGGAATTGCGGTACGGAATACGAAATGCGCTCCGACGGCGCAACGCTGTGGTGCGACGCCTGCGGCAGCAAATGGACGATGACCGAATACGGCGAGCTTATCGCCAAAGACGAAGCGGAGCGCGTGCATATCCCGAGCTGGTACGAGGCGCTGCGCGAGGATGTGCGGCAGCTTATCGAGGAAGGCCGGTATTTCTTCTCGTCCGAGGTCGTCGTGGACAGCCTGCCCAACGCGAAAGGCTACATCCGCCTCGGGGAAGGCCGCCTGACGCACGATATGAACGGCTTTACGCTGGAAGGTATTTTCGATGGCCAGCCCTTCCTGCTCAAAAAAGACCCGCTTTCGATGTACTCCTGCCATATTGAGTACGACTATAAGGGCAAGGGCGACTGTATCGATCTCTCCACGCTTAAAGACACGTACTACATCTATCCCAAAACAAACGAATGGTCGGCCACCAAGATATCGCTTGCGACGGAGGAACTGTACAACTACTACGCAAAAGGGTAAAAGCAGGCAGAGCCAACCTGCGCTGTTTGAGACGGGCCGCCCACGCATTACGTTATCGCTAGGCGGCAAACAACCGCCCCCGGGGCATGGCATATCCGGCTGGACCGGGAGGTTATAATTATTGGGTCATTTCGGTTTTTCTTATGTCGGGCTTATTTATCTGCTGATGCTGTGGATACCTAACTTTATCTGGAGCAGGAACAAGCCTGCGGATTACAGCACCGCACTGGAAAATAAAATACTGCTGGTGTTTGAGCGTATCGGGCAGGTGTGTTCTACCTGCACCATACTGATCTTCAGCGATTATAATATCGCTCCCTTTTCCGTTTGGAGCCTGTGGCAGATCGGTTCGTTCCTGCTGATGATCATTTACGAGATCGTCTGGGTACGGTACTTTACAGGCGCACATACAGAGAAAAATTTCTATCGCAGCTTTTTGGGCATCCCGGTGCCGGGCGCGAGCCTGCCGGTAGCCGCTTTCCTTCTGCTGGGTATCTACGGCAAGGTAGTTTGGCTGGTCATATCTTCTGTTATTCTCGGAATCGGCCACATCGGCATCCACCTGCAGCACATCCATGCTGTCCGGGAAAAGCAGATGGGTTAAAAAAAGGCGCCCCTTTTCAGAAGCGCCTGCGGTGTATTGCCTTACTTGCCAGGGCAGGATGACGCGATGTTACAGCCGTTTACAGTCCAGCCCTGAGACTGGCACTGCAGTATCGCTTCCGCGAGATCAGCCGCGCTGACCGGGCAGCCTGTGCCTTGGCAGGCCTCAATCGCCGCAGCCGGATCGGAAGCCGGATAACCCGCACCCTTGCATGCCGCGCTCAAATCGGCGCCGCCATCCGCGGTGGCATTGCAGCCCGCTCCCGTTCCCGCTTGCGAAACCGCTGACGCGGGGCATGCGGCGCAGTTGCCCGAGTTGGCGTAATCCGCCGGATTGGAACAGGTTCCCGTGCATGTGCAATCCTGGCTGGTGCAGTTTGCCATGCAGGCACAGTCCGCCGGGCCGGGGCAGGTTTCCTTGTTCGCACAATCCGCCGCGTTAGGGCAGGCCCCCGCCGCAGCATAATCTGCCGGGCCGGAGCAGGTTCCCGTTGCGGCACAGCCCGCCGGTGCGGAACCTTCATTCGTAACAGCACGATCCTCTGAAACGCTTATGTCCTCCGCTGCGGGTGCAGCAATGCTGTCGTCAACGGTTGCATCCTTTGTTGCGGCCGCAGAAACGGTGCTGCCGTCGGCCGCCGTATTATCATCTGAAACGGCGGCGCTTGCGCCCGCCGCGGATGGTTCCGCAGAAACGGCGCTGTCACTCGGTGCAGCGCCCGCAGCCGAAGTACTCGTATATGCCGCGGCATTCGCGACAGTCAATACGGACACCAGCATTACAGCCGCCAGCGCGGCGGCAAGTACGATCGCCCATGTCTTCCTGTTCTTCATAACAAACCTCCGTTAGTGTTGATTCCAAACGATTGTTGCTTGGTTGTTACGAATGTTACAATAGTATTACAATCAAGTCAACCCCGTCTGGTAATGGATGTCATGGGAATTTATCCGGCTGAGCATTTGCATAATTCTTAATAATAATGAAAAAATAACAGTAGCCGGCTTAGGTGTTTTGGAAGCCGGTAAATAAACGACACAGGAGGATGCAACATGTCGGAAGGCAAGTTTCTTCTGAAAACGATCAGCGTACTCATGATGGTCTTCGGTTTGATCGTTGCAATATATGCTGTTTTCTATATGATTAACCCGGAGGATGTGAAAAACTGGACTGCAGCAATGGTGCTGCTCATTATTACCTGTTTTCTAGAGCTTATTTTCGGCGCGATCGGTTTTCGGAGCAGCGATGATCCCGGCCGCGCAAACTATTTTCTGATTACAGGTATCGTTGCGGTGATATTGGCGATCGTCAGCATGATCATGGCCGTTTCACAATGGACGGGGGTCAGCCTTGTATTGCCGGTCTTTTACATCATCGGCGGTACTTTGCTGAGAAAAGCCGCTGACTAGGCAATAAACCCCGCAGGCAGCCGCGGCGGCGCGCTGCCTTTTTGCATTTCCTTCATTATAGGGCGGGAAGTGAATCGCAATCCACAATATCCGTTAAATTAAACGAGCGGCAGAGAGCCGCTTTTTTGCGTACGCTGTTGCAGGAAAATTATAAGGCAGGGAGGGCTTAAACGTATTGGAGAATATGCTGCATGAGGCTTTTGGCAAGCCCACAAAAAAACAGGCGGAGTTTTTAAAAGCGGCGACGCGCTACGTGGGCTACGGCGGCGCAAAGGGCGGGGGAAAATCTCACGCAGTGCGCTTTAAAGCCACATTGCTTGCGTTCGAACACCCCGGCATTTCAATGTTGATCGTGAGGCGCACGCTCGTGGAACTTAAAGAAAACCATGTGCACCGGCTCATCCGTGCATACCGCATGCTGCCGGATGATCTGCGTCCCAAATATACCGAAAACGACCGTTCGTTTTTATTTCCGAACGGCTCTCGCCTGCGCCTCGGGTACTGCGATAGCGAAAGCGATGTGCTGCAGTATCAGGGGCAGGAGTACGACGTGGTGTTTTTAGACGAAGCCACGCAGCTTTCCGAGCAACAGTTCGGCTGGATCGACGCGTGCGTGCGCGGCACGAAACAGTACCCCAAGCGCACTTACTTCACGTGCAATCCGGGCGGCGTGGGGCACGCGTGGGTGAAGCGGCTGTTCATCGACCGCGACTACCGCAAAGCCGAGCGCGCGCGAGACTACACATTCATTCCTGCAAAGATGTATGATAATGCGCCGCTGTTTGAGCACGACGCGGGTTATCTGGAGACGCTGGCCATACTCAAAAAACAGGGCGTGCCGCTTGCCGAACGCAAACGCCGCGCGATGGAGGAAGCGGACTGCGTTCGTCAGCTTAAGAACCTGCCGCGCGAGCTCAGGCGCGCGTGGCTCGACGGTGACTGGAACGCGTTTTCGGGGCAGTACTTTAGCGAGTTCAGTGAGGACATCCACGTGGTTCCCGCCTTTCCCATACCTGAGAGCTGGCGCAGAAGCGCGAGCATCGATTACGGTCTTGATATGCTCGCGGTATTGTGGTTCGCCGTCGGCCCCTCCGGGCAGGTTTACTGCTACCGCAGCATGGAACAACCGGGTCTCAC
>CAZLRM010000183.1:0-3768 GCA_964561895.1 uncultured Christensenellaceae bacterium
GGGATCGAATGGCTGTCCCCGCTGCTTGCGCTGGGAGTTGTCGCTTTGATCATGCTGTCGATACTGGCAACTTGCTACTATATCATTCAGCTTTTTCCGATATCACAAAAAAAGAAAAAAACCGGGCTGATCTGGGCCGCGGCACTTGTTGGAATGCTGCTCATTATTACTGCGGTTCTCGTCATGTATATGTCCAAAATGAATCTTGCAAATGCGGCGCGGAATGTGCTTTGGGCGTTTTATCCGCTGTGTTCAATTGCATTATTTATTGAGGCAATTTCACTTTCTGGGATGTACAAGAGCATAAACAACACACATGATAAGAGGCTCGCGAGGTACTTTCTTATTGCTTTTCTTCCGCAGATTTTTTTCTCCGCAGCAGATTTTTTGCTGATCCGTGACATATCGTTTCAGCTCACTCATCTCTCCTATGCTACCTTCTCGCTTTTTGCGTTTATAGACCTTTGTGCATACTTTTTCAGCAATTACGGCCGCACGATGGATATCACTGCATACAGAAAGTCACTTAAAGAAAAATATGATCTGTCCGAGAGGGAGCTTGAGGTACTTGAACTGCTTGCCAAAGGCGAAAGCAACAATACCATTGGCGGAAAGCTGTACATCTCCGTAAACACTGTCAAGTCACATATCAAGCGTATATATAAAAAGCTTGAAATTTCCAGCCGGCTGCAACTAATGAACCTTCTTTCCGGAAACGGATTCAATATCAAATAGATAACAGCGATTCACCCCATAAGGTGAGCGCATTTCACCTGCTTATATGGTGAATTGTAAACCTGCGGGTCATTGTGGGATTCATAAAGAATACCATATGATTTATACAAGGTTTATTACTGAACCAATAAGCAGCGGGAAGTGCATCGTGTGAAATTTTTTAAGTGGGTAATCCGCCATAAAGTTGTTGTCTCTGTCGTTTTTGTATGTGCGGCTGTGGTATCGGGCATTTTAATTCCGGGTATAGGCCAGAACTACGACATGTCCAAATACCTGCCTGAGAATTCGCAATCAAAGGCGGGTATTGATATACTGAAGAACGAATTCAGTTACAATGGCAGCGCATCGCTGATGCTGGAAAACAAAAGCATCGTCGAAGTACTGAATACTAAAAAGCGGATTGAAACTGTCAGCGGCGTTGAGCGCGTGATATGGATGGATGATATTGCGGACATCAAGCAACCTGTAGAATTGATGGATGAGAATATCCGCAGCAATTATATGGCGGGTGACGACTCTCTGCTTCAGATCGTATTTACGGAAAACGACTACTCTAAAACCACACATGCGGCAATTGAAGGTATCAAGACGCTATTGGGCAACGATATCCTGATTTCAGGAAGCGCCATAGACGCTTATATCAACGTTAACTCCATCAACGGTAATATTGTCACAGGGATACTGATCGCGCTTGTCATCGTCATCGCAATACTGCTGCTGACTACAAATTCGGTGATGAAAGTGCTTCTTTTTTTGTTTTCCATCGGTATCGCAATTATGCTCAATATGGGCACTAACATCATATTCGGTGAGATATCGTATATGACGTTTGCATGCGCGGCGATATTGCAGCTTGCAGTATCCATGGACTATTCGATATTTTTGCTGCATCGCTTCAGCTACGAACGCCAGACAGAGAGCGACCCTGCCAGAGCGATGGCGCAGGCGGTAAAGGCTTCGTTTTCATCGATCATGTCCAGCGGCCTTACCACCGTGGTTGGTTTTATCGCTCTCGTTTTCATGAGCTACACAATAGGTCTTGATATGGGGCTGGTGCTTGCCAAAGGCATCGTATTCAGCCTGATCACTGTATTGGTACTGCTGCCGGCACTGGCGGTGATGTTTGTTAAAGCGATTGACAAAACAAAACACCGCGCGCTGCTGCCATCGCTGAAAAAGGTACAGCATTTACTGAGCGGAAAGGTGAAATACGCAGTATTGGGCCTGCTCATGATTCTTGCGGCAGTTGGTTTCCTTGCTCAGAGCCGCAATACGTATATGTATTCCGCGAGTAACGTAGGAGATGAAAAACAGGACGCAATCAATCAACGCATCGAAGAAGTATTCGGGAAAAGTAACAGCATCATTGTGATGGTTCCGCGCAAAGACACGTCGAATGAAGCCTCAATGGCCCATGATCTTGAATCACTCGAATGCGCCAAGAGCGTGCAGGGGTTGTACGCCTTTGTGGATACCGCATTGCCTGAACAAATGATACCCGATTATGTGAAGACGGAGTTTTTAAGCGAGAATTACTCACGGTATATCGTCGAAGTGAATACGAAAATCGAAAGTGAGGAGGCGACGGCTGCCGTATGCGCGATACGCGATACCGTAAGCAGCCATTACGATGATGCGTATGTGACGGGCGCCTCGCCCGTGGTGAGCGACATCCGCGAGGCAACTTCGGGTGATTTTTCGCTGGTGTCATGGCTGTCCATACTCTTTGTCGGAATTATCGTGCTGGTTACATTCCGGTCGATATCGATACCTGTCATACTGTTGTTTATCATTGAAACTTCGATATGGATCAATATGTCGATCCCTTACTTTGCGGGAGATCCGATGATATTCATAGGGTATATGGTGGTCAGCTCCGTACAGCTGGGCGCGACGATCGATTACGCGATACTGATGACTAATTATTATATGGAAGGCCGCAAATCGATGCAGAAACGCGAAGCCTCGGAGTATGCTTCCGAGAAGGCGGGTGCGTCCATACTGATATCATGCATTGTATTTGCCGCAGCCGGATTCACTATCGCAAATGTGTTTACACAGCAGGCAATGGCGCAGCTCGGCACGCTGGTTGGGCGCGGCGCGCTGCTTTCCGGCGCACTTTCAATACTTGTGCTGCCGCAGGTGCTGATGCTGACGGACGGCATCATACACAAAACGACGATTATGAATATGCCTTTACGAAAAAGGAGAAAAAACAATGAAACAGTCCAGGCATGAAGAAAGGATTCGACGTATAATGCGCTGCCATGCTTTTGATTGTTGTGTCGGCGAATCGGCGGATAATATGGAGGAAATGATATGAAGATTAAAAAGATTGCCGCATTACTGATGGCGGCGGTGTGCTCGATGATATTTTCGGGTCCCGTATTCGCGGAAACGGATATTCAGACGGAGGCGCAGAAACAGCCTGCAGCGGCGCAAAGCGGAGAATACACCGCAAAGAACGAAACGGTGTATGCGAAACTTAACGGAGACGGCGGCGTCGGCGGCATCTATGTCGTTAATCAGTTGATCGGCAGCTATACCGATTACGGAAATTATACGAGCATCAAAAATCTTTCAACGCGCAGCGAACCCACTATCGACGGCGATAAAATTACATTTCCCGACGCGGATGTGGAAGGCGGGCTGTATTATCAGGGCGAAACGGACGGGGAATTGCCCATGACCTTTAGTTTTCAGTATTTACTGGGCGGAGAACCCGTTGATGCGGAATCGCTGGGGGGAAGCAGCGGGCATCTGACGATCACGATCAAGTGCGCGCAGAACGAAAACTGCGATGCGCGTATCCGCGAGGGGCTGACAGCGCAGATTATGCTGAACCTCGATTTAGGCCTTGCGCAAAACATAAAGGCGGATGACGCGACTTCGGTAATCACGGGTAACACGGTAAACTTAAGCTTCACGGTATTGCCGGGGAAAAGCGGAAACTTCACGATAGATGCGGACGTTTCTGACTTTGAGATGGACGCGGTCAGCATCACGATGCTGCAGGCCAATCTTGGGGGCTAT
>CAZLRM010000184.1:0-3755 GCA_964561895.1 uncultured Christensenellaceae bacterium
GGGTCGGAATTAATTACGTTGATGAACTCGGTATTCAATCCCGTGTTGGGGCCTCCCTCAAAGGTATTAACGCTCATTGTGATGGAAAGCACCATACCGTCGTTGCGCTTCACTTCATAGCCCGCCCTGATATAATAGACGCCGCCCGGTTCATATTCGCTGTCGCTTTTCGCCTGCGTTTTCAGCGCATCCGCCATATCCTCAAAAAAAACCGTCACCTGATCGTTGATGCCGCTTTGCGCGGTTGCGTCGGCCATTCCCGAAATCTCCGGGTACACGATGTCCACGCTGGTATATTCGTCGCTGTATTTCAGCTTAATTTTCGTGACGGTGAGCGGTTCGGGCGGTGCCAAGGGCGTGGGTGCCGGCGTTGCGGTTTCCGCCGGGGTTGAAACGGGCGTCGCGGCAGCCGAAGGCGAAGGCTCCGGTAAGGACGGGGACGTCGAAACGGAAACCGAAACAGGCGTTGTGTCCGCCGGGAGCATGCTTCCCTCCGGCGTTACGCCCGCTGGCACAATCCCGCACCCCGCCATCGCCAGCATCATTGCTGCCGCAATCACGAATACGATCTCTCTTCTCATATGCCCTCCTCAACGCTGCACAGTTTCATGCCATATATCCGCAGTTATTTTTCTTTATCCTTGTCCGCGCCAAACCGGTAACTTGCGACTTCCACTTCCCCGGAACCTTTCTTATACCGCTTTTCCATATCTGCGGCCTTGCGTTTTGTGCGGGAGGATTTGATCAGCAGCGCCATGAAAACAGCTGCCAGTACGGTCATCAGCGCGCATCCCAGCGCCAGCGCAATAAACAGCGTGGAGTTAAGCCGGATGCCCCACAGCGTTTCGGTTTCGGCCTGCGCGGCGGCGGGCTTATCCTCGGGCGCAGCGGTCGGCGCCACAGCAGGCTCGGCTTCAGCCTCTGCCGGCGGTATAAAACGCTGCATGGATTCCACCACGCTGTCGTACAGATACCATGCCCTCTCCCCGGAGGAGTCGCGCGCGTATACGAGGTATACCGTGCCGTCGCCGCTCGCCTGTATCCACGCGGGTGCTTCCTTCTTGTCCCATACGAGCGTCGTCTGCTCATACCCTTCCGGCACTTTGAGGCAGTCATCCGGCCATATCAGCGTATAGCCCTTGGAAACCGAAGACAGCGTCCGATACGGGAACAGCACATCCCTTTGTTCGTCGTAAACGTAATACCCGGCGCTCTCCCCTGTCTTGGTGGAAAGGTACAGCAGTATGATATCTTCGGTATCGGGAATCGCCGCACCGCCTACATACTCTCCCTTATAGGTCACCTGCCTGTCGGCATACCCGTTGGGCAGCGTCAGGCTCGAAAGCGAGCGCCATATATACATCTGCTCCGCCACGCCCGTCACGTTTCCGGCGGCGACGCCCGTCTGCGAAATATCCACCGCTTCGGCGCTTTCGCCGGGCTCCGCGGGCGTATCCGCAGCGGCAATCGATATGCTTAGCCCCGCCTCCGCGCTGGTCAGCGCGTTCCCGTCATAATCGAGTATGCTTTGCATCGTGACACGGATTTCTGCGTCTCCCGCACCCACCGCCTTAAAATTGATCACTGCCGTCAACGAGGAAGATCCGCCCTTCTGAGCGGAAACAAGATTGACGTACCCGTCCGATGCCCCGCCGTTGCTGCCGGTATAGGAAAGCAGCGTAGGGTCATAGGTGAAAATACCGTTTGCCACCGCAATGTGCTGATCCGATACGGTCACAGTCACGGTCACGGCATCGCCTTTCTTCACCGATGTCGAGCTCGCGGTTATATCGATATCCGCCGCAAATGCGGTCACCGGTAGCGCCATCGCAACCGCCAGGGTACATATACAAACTGCGGTTCTTAACCTGTTTTTCGTGTTCATTCTCAGCCTCCTCACTGTTCGATTGCCGAAGCGCCCTGAATATGCTTTAGAAGCTGCAGCATATCCAGGCTGTCCGCTGTGCCGTCGTGGTTCACGTCTGCCGCGGTCAAATATACGCCCGACAGTCTGGATGTGCTCATCATGTGCTGCCGCAGCGCGTCCAAATCGCTCTGTGCGATCCTTCCGTCGCCGTCCGTATCTCCGTATATGACCACCGGCAGATCGAAATACGATGCGCCGTCATTATACAAAGTCCTTAACAGGTCCCCGGTATATACCCTTCCGGTCACCTTTTCAGAGCCGCTCGCCGACACCACGCTCAATGTGCCGTCCGCTGAAGACATCTTTGAAATCAGGCTGTCCGGAGTCGTCCCGGGTTTGACGCCGCTGATGAAATCTTCCGATACCGTCACCTTATCGCTCGTCAGCGCGGGTGCGGCAGCATATGTGCCGATCGTGCAGAGCTGTGTACCGGCATAATAGAAAGCCAGTATATCCGCGTAGCTCTGCCCCGCAGTCGCGCGCTGCTGTGCTCCGCGCTGGCTCATCCCAATGCCGTGCCCGTAACCCCGGTTGGTAATGTACCATCCCTCGTATGTCACGCCACCGCTCTCCATCACGCCCTGCTCCGCGCTGCGCACGCGCAGGCTTCTGCTGGTGTTGAATATGCCGTCCGGGTTTTCTTTTGAATGGATCAGATCGCTGAAATTGATGGTAACCGTCAGCTGCCCTTCGCTTCCGTCGGCGCGCTTCACCACCAATGCGACGTCCGCCTTCGTATAGCAGCGGCTCGGCGGGTCATATTTCGCGTCGTACGCCTTGGCGCGCACGGTGGATACTAAAGTGACCGCTTCCCCCGCAGTTTCGTCTGCGCCTTTCTGCAACAGCTGCAGCACGAGTGCGTCCATCAGCGGCAGCGTCTCGCCGGTGAATTCGGAGGGGATAAACGTTTTCTGTTCCAGGCTGTACGTGTTTTCCACGTCATACGGGTCGTCCTGCATCAACAAATACGGCAGATTATTCTTCCATGGGTTGCCGCTAAGCTCAGTTTGCCCGCCGTTGGAAGCCGAATAATAAGCTGTGATGAAATCGCCTTCGTAGGTTAAAACCTGTCCGGCGGTCTCGTCCACCGCGGCGATGACCCGCGTATACCGGCTGGCATAGCCGTGATACACCTGATCCGATGACGTGTCCCCGATATCGTAGTCGCGCAGGCGATTGGAAAAGCATTTGGATATGGCGTACCCCCGGGCGCAGACGGCCTGCGTCTTCAGCGCATCCACCGGCCACGTGTTGTCCATCTCATGGGATACCACACCGTATAAATAGTGCTCGAGGGGAAGCGTATTGATCGCACGGATGCCGCCCTCGCTCACGTCAAACAACATATTGCCAAGGTATGTGCAGGTGCCGTATTTATCATTTTTCAGTTTGACATACGCGGACGTACCGCCATAATCGCGGCTTATTAGCGTGATGGTGGACGCGGTAAACGTATTCTCCCCCGCCATCAGCACCGGCCTGCCTCCCTTAGCCGAAACAGTCATTTTATCGGAAGTCAGCGTAAACGAAGGGTCTTCCATTAAGTAATAGTCCCCGATCACGGAGAAATTGAGCGATTTGGGCGAACCGATCGAAATCAGCACGCGGATATCGGAATAGAATGCCGCAGCGCTTGCCGATGGCGCCAAAGGCAAAAAGAGTGCAAGCGTTATAAACAGTGCAACAATGAAAAGTATCGGTTTTTTAATTCTCTTCACGAAATACCCCTGTTCTCACCACCGGAGAAACTTTAAGGCTGCATCATAAAACGCACAACATTTTTATTATAGCATCATCATACAGTTTCGGCGGCGGCCAGTCAATAATA
>CAZLRM010000185.1:0-3731 GCA_964561895.1 uncultured Christensenellaceae bacterium
CTGAATGATATCGCCCTTAATAACTTTTATCCGCAGAAAGTATTTTTCGCAAAATTGCATACCGAAGTAATAATGCAATACATCATGGAGCCTTTGCCGTGCATCTTTTTCGTCATGGCCCCGTACAAGGCAATATATATCATTATTGTTTATTGCAACTAATTCCGCAAGCAGATGCGCACCGAGATAGCCTGTTGCACCCGTCAGCAGTACATTTTCTAATTTTATCGGCTGAATATGAGGAAATTCAGGTATACGCTTATTCCATTCCGGACGGCCTTTTTGGCGGTTGCAGGTACCTGGCAAATTAATACGCGTACACAGTTCGCGCAGCGTTTTGCACTCATAAAAATCCTTGGTATTCAGTATCCAATCGTATTGAAGCACAGCAGCCTGCACTTTGATAATCCCCAGTGAGTCCCCGCCCAGATCATAATAACTGGATTTTGGCCCGATACCGTCAATTTTCAATACGCGAGACCAAACCTTCGCCATTTTCTTTTCGTTATCTGTCATATCTTCATTGAGATCATCGTATAATTCTGCTTTTTCATTTCCCTTCGGTTTGTTCAGCGCATTTCGGTTTACCTTTCCGTTCAGCGTAGTAGGCAATTTATCCATTTTAATAAAGAACGAGGGCACCATATACTGCGGAAGCTTTCGTTTAAGATGGGCTCTGAGAGATACTGGGTTCACATCACCGTCGTCAGCCACATAATAGGCGCAAAGGTATTTTTCAGCTCCTTCGCCCCAATCCTTCACCACAGCGTCTTCGACGCATTTGACGTCACGAATTGCCGATTCAATCTCACCCAGTTCAATTCTCTGGCCGCGTATTTTTACTTGATGATCAATCCGCCCATATATCTCAATATCGCCGTCTTCAAGAAATGTGCAGACATCGCCCGTTTTATACATCGTTTGCCCCGGCCAGAAAGGATCCGGCAGAAATGATGTCCGATTCAGATCCTCAAGACCAATATATCCTTTTGAGACTCCGAAGCCGCTGATATATACCTCTCCCAATACGCCGACGGGTACAGGTCTTCTGTTTTTATCGAGAATGTAAATTCGCGTATTGAGAATCGGATAACCGACGGTAACCCGGAATGCATTCGTGAGTTCCTTGAACGACGACCAAACCGTGGTTTCCGTTGGTCCGTAAGCGTTGATAATCCGTGCGTGACAGTGCTTTTTAAGCAACTTTACCAATGAAATAGGCACCATCTCTCCGCCCACCATAATTTTTTCGATATGGCCCGCCAGCGCATTGACAAACGCCGCGTTTTCCATCATTGCGCTCATGCGCGTGGGTGTGGCTTCTATGAACTTGACATCATATCTGTTGATCAGCTTGGCGATAATATGCGGCTGTCGCAGTTCCTCCTCCGTGCAGAGCGCTACGGTACACCCGTTTAAAAGCGGCAGGATTGCGTCGCATATAAAGATATCGAACGATACCGTAGTAATCGATATGCTGGCCTGTGCCGCATCATAATCGACTGGCGCTTTAACGCCCTCATATAGGTTCAAAAGCCCGCGGCGGTGCAGCACAGTGCCTTTAGGACGTCCGGTTGATCCGGAAGTGTACATTACATATGCAATGTCATCCATGCGGTCAATCCGTTCCGGGTTTTTCAGTGCGCGGTCGTCGTTTATTTCCTCCATGCGGATAATTACGCCATTAAACGGAATATCGGCGCTTCCATCGGAAAGCAATAGTGCAGCATCGCAGTTGGACAGCATGAATGAAATACGTTCTGACGGGTATGAGATATCCAGCGGTAAATAACCGCCCCCGGCTTTAAGTACGCCCAGTATAGCGGCAATCAAGTCAAATGAACGTTTCAATCCCAGCGCAACGATTGAATTGCGTCCAACCCCTTTCGCTCTAAGCAGATGCGCGATACTGTTTGCCCGCTGGTTCAGCTGCGCGAAAGTCATTGTCTTCTCTTCGACAATCAATGCAACCTTGCTGCCCGATTTCTCCGCCTGCGCTTCAAATATGGACTGTATCGACTTTTCAGGGTCAAGCGGCATATCCGTCTGGTTAAAGCCTTGTGTGACCTGCCAGATTTCCTGCTCAGACATCATCTGGATATCGCTAAGATGCATCTCTGGCGATTCGGTAAGTAACGTTACGAGCCTGCAGAAATGCTCCGCCATTCGCTGTATCGTCGATCTTTTAAATAATTTCTTGCCGTATTCCAAAAAGCACTGGAGACTTTCGCCGCAATCGTAAACCTCTAAAGTAAGATCCAGCTTGGCAAAGCCGGGATCAAATAAAACCCGTTTAGCGCCTGTATCTCCCAAGGATATCGGCAAGTTATCCTTCGCGACAATCAGCATGGTATCGAACAACGGATTCCGGCTTAAATCGCGCGGAAGCGCGATATCGGCAAGCATCAGTTCCAGCGGGTAATCCTCATTGGAAAAAGCGGCAACGCTATTTTTTACCACTCCTGCAAAGAAATCCGAAAAACTTTGATCGCCATGAGGGTAATTCCGTATCGGCAGCGTGTTGATAAACACGCCCGTAACATCACGCAGTTCTTCGCGAGTCCTGCCCGAGGTTGGCACACCGACAATGATATCCTCCTGCCCTGTATACTTCATCAGCAGCACGTTGTATATCGCGAGCACAGCCGTGAACAACGTACCTCCGTATTTGTGCGCGTATCCGCGCAGCAGTTCGGCCGTTTCCTTTTTAATTCGGAAACCATATCGCGAGCCTTCAAAACGCTGTACAACCTGCCGCGGCTTGTCCGTATGCAGGTTCAGCAGCGGCAGCTCTCCGGAAAGCACGCCTCTCCAGAAATCCCTTTGCATATGCATGTTTTCGGACTGAATGAATTCCTGCTGCCATACCGTGTAATCTTTATATGTGATTGCGGCAGCAGTCGGTTTATCACCATTGTAAAACGCGGTTAAGTCACTGAACAGTATTTCAAGAGAACGCTGGTCGCAGACACTATGGTGTATATCGATAAACAGCACATGTTTTTCTGCAGAGATTTGAAACAGCATGGCGCGCATCAACGGCGCATGACTCATATCAAAAGGTTTAATCAGGCCTTTCAGCATTCCTTTTAGAGGCTTTCTATCGCATCTTTCACACCGCAGTACAAATTCCACGTTTTCTTGTATGCGCTGCCGCAAGCTATCGCCCGACATGATAAATGATGTTCGCAAGGCCTCGTGGCTGTCAATGAGTTTCTGAAACGATACGCCAAGTTTCTCTACATCCAGCTCCCCGCTGATTTCAAATGCAAGCGGGATATTGTATGCCGTTGAATCCTTTTCGGCATGCGTCACAACCCACATGCGCTGCTGCGCTGAAGAAACCGGGTAATCCTGCTGTAAGGGCGCGCATAGTATTGGGCGGTAATCCGATTGTTCCGCTTTATCGATAGCACGCGCCATATCACAGAGCCGCGGCAAGCGGTGCATTTCCTCATGGCGTAATGCGACATGGAACTGCTGCTCGATCCGCGCCATAACGTGCAGTATGCTGAGTGAGTCGCCGCCCAGGTCAAAGAAACTGCTGTTTCTGCCGATACGTGAAAGCCCGAGTTCCTCGCTCCAAATTTCAACAAGCTGGCGTTCCATCTCTGTTTCCGGCGGTTGGTATCCTTCATTCTTTGCTTCTAGATACGCCATAGGATCGGGCAGCCTATTTCTGTCTACCTTGCCGCTCATGTTGAATGGCAGGCTTTCTACGTTAATGAATA